>JAHZIU010000297.1 GCA_022601315.1 Betaproteobacteria bacterium | reverse complement strand
GCTTTTTCATAGTCAATCCCTTGTTTCATAGCTTCGGTTTCAGTAAGACCCATCCAGGCTATTTCGGGGTCGGTATAAGCTACCGAAGGAATTGTGCGGGCATCGAAAGTTGCTTTATGCCCAGCAATAATCTCTGCTGCCAGCTTTCCTTCGTATGTGGCTTTATGCGCAAGCATTGGTTCACCAACGATATCACCAATTGCAAAAATATGCGGTAAGTTTGTACGCAATTGCTGGTCGACAGGAATGAAACCCTGTTCATTGATCTCCAAACCAATTTTTTCTGCGCCAATATTGCGCCCATTTGGGCGACGCCCAACAGCCATAAGAATACAATCGTATGTTTGTGGTGTTGGTGCTTTTTCACCTTCAAAGGTAACTTCAAGGCCAGCTTTCTTGGCTTCAATATTTGTTACTTTTGTTTTGAGGTAAATCGCCTCGTACAGCTTGCTAATACGCCGATGAAGCGGTTTGACCAGATCGCCATCAGCGCCAGGAATGAGTTGATCCATTAACTCTACAACGCTAATTTTGCTACCAAGTGCGGCGTAGACTGTGGCCATTTCAAGGCCAATAATACCGCCGCCAATAATGAGCATATGCTTGGGAATGTTTTCCAATTCAAGTGCGCCGGTCGAATCAATCAAACGTGGATCATCATACGGAAACCCGGGAATACGGGCGACACTGGAGCCTGCAGCAATGATGCACTGGTCAAATGAGATGGATTTAAAACCATCGGCGGACTCGACCTGAATCATATGTGCGGTACTAAACTTACCAATACCGTGGACAACTTCAACTTTTCGTTGCTTGGCAAGCGCTTTTAGTCCCTTGGTTAATTTATTGATTATCGATTGTTTCCAGTTGCGTAGCTTATCCAGATCTATTTTTGGTTTGTTAAAAACGATGCCATGTTTTTCTGATTGTTCAGCTTCAGTGATGACTTTAGCTGTGTGCAGTAATGCTTTGGAAGGTATACAGCCAACATTCAAACATACTCCGCCCAGGGTGGCATACCGTTCAATCAAAACTACTTTTTTGCCTAAATCAGCGGCACGAAATGCAGCTGTATAACCACCAGGACCGGCGCCGAGCACGACGACATCAGTATGGATATCGCCATGTGGAACGGATGCTACGGCTGTGGTATCAAAATTATTATCGGGTGATGTGGCAGCAAGCTGATCGCCGTTCTCGATTGGCGTATTTGGGTTGGCCGTCGCGTTTTCTCGTTGATCAGTAGCCGCTAAAATCAGAATAAGTGTGTCTTGTGAAACTTTATCACCCACTTTGACTTTAAGTTCCTGCACAATACCCGCTTGAGGTGAAGGGACTTCCATTGTCGCTTTATCAGTTTCCAGTGTAATGAGCGCCGTTTCTTTTTCTACAGCATCTCCAGGTTTGACAAATACCTCAATGATTGGCACATCCTGAAAATCACCAATATCAGGAATTTTTACTTCAACGGCTTTGGTCATAATTACCTTTTTACTTTTATGATGGATGAATCGTGCGTCCTACTCTCTTATTTGCCCGTCTCCGAGCACAACATATTTTTGACTGGTTAAACCTTCCAGACCGACTGGGCCGCGTGCATGGATTTTATCTGTGGAAATGCCAATTTCTGCCCCTAGGCCATACTCAAAACCATCTGCGAAACGAGTCGATGTGTTGACCATAACCGAACTGGAGTCCACTTCACGCAAAAAACGACGCGCGCGCGTATAGTTTTCGGTAACAATGGCATCTGTATGTTGTGAGCTATAGTGGTTAATGTGATCAATGGCTTGATCGAGATGCTCAACAATACGAATACTTAAAATGGGTGCCAGATATTCTGTGAACCAATCTTCTTCAGTAGCGTTATTCATTTGGGAAATTAATGTACAGGCAGCGGCATCGCCACGTAATTCTACACCCTTATCAAGGTAAATTTTACAGAGAATAGGCAGTATCTGGTTTGCAATCGCTTTATGGATCAATAATGTTTCCATGGTATTACAAGTACCATAACGCTGTGTTTTGGCATTATCTGCGATCAGTATGGCCTTATCGAAATCAGCTTGGTCATCAATATATACATGACACACGCCATCCAAATGTTTGATCACTGGAACGCGTGCTTCTTTGGAGATTCGTTCAATTAATCCCTTGCCACCACGGGGCACAATTACATCGACAAAGTCTTGCATTGTAATGAGTTCACCAACAGCTGCTCGATCAGTTGTTTCAATGATTTGTACAGCCGTTTCAGGTAAGCCGGCAATGTTTAAGCCTTCTCTGACACAAGAGGCAATGGCCTGGTTACAGTGAATGGCTTCTGATCCGCCACGCAAAATAGCCGCGTTGCCAGATTTAAGGCATAAGCCGGCCGCATCTGCAGTTACATTTGGGCGTGCTTCATAAATAATTCCAATCACCCCGAGTGGGACACGCATTTTCCCAACTTGTATGCCGGAAGGTCGATAGTTCAGTTCGTTAATCGCACCCACTGGGTCAGTTAATGCAGCAATCTGTAACAAGCCTTCTGCCATATTGTCGACACCTTTAGCTGATAGTGTTAAGCGATCTAGTAAAGCTGCTTCCAGTCCTCTGGCTTGCGCATTTTCCAAATCCTTTGCATTGGCAGCCAACAATTTTTGTTCATCTCGTTTAATGGCGTCGGTCATTGCAATGAGTGCTTGGTTTTTAACCGCTGTTTCAGCCCGGGCAGTCATGCGAGAAGCGGCACGTGCCTTTTGGCCAATGGATTGCATGTAGCTTTTAATTTCTGTGTTATTCATAAAATAATTTTAACTTAAAATCTTTGGTTAGATTGTATTTAGAAAACTTTGTTGTTAGTTTCTAGACGAGTACTGTGAGGTGTTGCAATAAAATGCAGTAATCAGTTGACAATAATAGCAACATAGCATTTGATTCGTCTTATATTGAGCTGTTTTTTTTTGAAAATAATTATTTATAACACTTATATTTGTAAGGGTCTTAGATAGTTGGTATTGATTGATCTGGGGGTGGTAATGTTTGATTTTTGCTGGCGTGTTTGACAACTAATTCATCCTTATGTCATTATTTCTTCTAAAAAATAGTGCTCCTTGATAGAAACATCTGATTCATAGTTGACTCTTTACCGGTATCGTGAATAGAGGGCAGGATGATGGAGCAATTCCAGACCGTTTTGAAACACCGCAAGATGGTCAGTTCAATGCATCGCCAGTTTTGTTTCGCAATCATCAATGATAATCATTGCGATACGAACGTGCGCCCCTCTTTCGTATTCAGGCTGGTGTTAAGATGAAAACTGAAGCGGTGCGAGAAGAAATCAAAGCGGTTTTAGATTCCATACCTACGCAGTTAGTTGTGATAGATAGTACTGGTTTCATTATTCAAGTTAATGAAGCATGGTCTGTGTTTGCGAGAGAGAATGGTGGGGCTGAAGCTTTGGCTTGTGGCGTTGGGACCAATTATCTCGAAGTTTGCCAGTCTTCCCGTGGAGATTGGTCGGACGAGGCATTGGTTGCTTATGAAGGGGTTTACACTGTTCTAAATGGCGTATGCGCTAAATTTGAACTGGAGTATCCGTGTCATTCGCCTACTGAAAAACGCTGGTTCTTAATGACAGTGTCGCCATTTAAAGGAACGCATGGTGGGGCCGTCGTTTCCCACGTCGATATTACACAACGTAAATTGGCTGAAATCAGGCGTGCAAGCTTTGATCGTATTATTGAGCGATCACTCAACGAGATTTACATCTATGATGCCGACACCTTGTGTTTCATTGAAGTCAATGAAAGCGCATGCCGCAATCTTGGATATACCCTGAGTGAACTGCAATCGATGACGCCGATTGATATCTGCCCAGAATACACCGAGGAAACTTTCGCCGCGCTCGTATGCCCGCTCCTCAATGATGAGAAGGATAAAATAGTTTTTACGGCGGTGCATCAGCGTAAGGACGGCAGTAATTATCCGGTGGAAGTGCACCTGCAATGCATAATGTTTGACGACAGCCAGGTGTATGCCGCTATCATTCTCGATATCACCCAACGTACACAAACCGAAGAAGCGCTTGCACAAGCACGTTTGTTTCTCGAATCGACACCAGATGCCACTATCATTGTGAACGATTCTGGTAAAATCAAAGTCGCGAACTCACAGGCGACCAATCTATTTGGTTACTCGCAAAAGGAACTGCGTGGCATGCCGGTCGAAGTATTAGTGCCGGAACGTTTCCGAGACGAACATCCGATGCATAGAAGACAGTTTGCTGTCAATCTAGAATTTCGTAGTAAGAACACTGATCGGGACTTATGTGCCTTCAAGAAGAACGGGCAGAAATTTCCAATCGAGGTGAGCTTTAGTTCTATTCAGACCGGCGACGGCACGCTTGTGGCTGTGGCTATACGTGATGTAACTACACGCAAACAAGCGGAAGAAGCACTACGCCAGAGCGAGGAGCGTTTCCGTGGTTTGGTAGAAGGCTCAGTACAAGGGATTGTGATAGAGCGTGACGGTAGAGTGCTTTTCGTGAATCAGTCTTTTGCTGACATTTTCGGTTACGACGATCCGTCTGAGATATATGCTATCGAGTCGTTATGCGCCATATACCACCCAGATGAATTGGGCATGATGCAATATGACAAGGCTTACCCGGATGCTTCAAAAATCTTACCACACTATGAATTTTGTGGCGTCCGTAAAGATGGGAGTGTTGTCTGGATCGAATCACAAAAACATGTCGTTATGTGGGACGATAGACCCGCTGTGCAGTCAACTGTGATTGATGTTACTAAGCGTCGTAGAGCCGAAGAGGCTCTGTTCAATGAAAAAGAGCGCGCTCAAGTCACCTTAGAATCAATCGGAGATGCTGTTATCACAACCGATGCCAGAGGAAGAGTTAACTATTGTAATGCTGTGGCCGAAGCGTTGACGGCTTGGCGTCGTGATGAGGCACTGGGACAACCGCTAACCAGTGTGTTTAACATCGTAAATGAGGAGACTCGCGAGCCCGTGGACGATCCCGTAGCTCGTTGTTTGGTTGAGGGTGCAGTGGTCAGTCTGGCCAGAAATGCGCTACTATTGAACCGACAAGGCTATGAATTCTCGATTCAGGATTCGGCTGCGCCTATTCGTAATCGACAGGGAGAGCTGTTAGGTGCAGTGCTTGTTTTTAGTGATGTTTCTGAGCAACGTCGCCTGATTCGGGAGATATCTCACCATGCGTCTCATGACGAGTTGACTGGATTGGTGAACCGGCGTGAATTTGAACATCGCCTCGAGCGCGTGTTGGAAGCCGCTTTTGCTGATCACAACGAGAATGCACTATGTTATCTAGATCTTGATCAATTCAAAATCATCAATGATACCTGTGGTCATGTTGCTGGCGATGTGTTATTAGGGCAGATCGCAGATTTGTTTAATCGAGAAATTCGCGAGCGTGATACCTTAGCCCGACTCGGTGGCGATGAGTTTGGCGTTTTGTTGGAACACTGCGGACTTGAGCAAGCAAAGCGTGTAGCCAATGCGTTACGCAGTGCGGTGGATGAGTTTCGTTTTGTCTGGAATGATAAACCATTTAGGATTGGGGTTAGTATCGGCGTGGTGCCAGTTACCGATGATTCACAGAGTATTGCAGCCGTATTGCAAGCTGCTGACCGCGCTTGTTACCTGGCAAAAGACGCTGGACGAAATCGGATTCACGTATATCACGAACACGACGCAGAACTCGCCCGACGCCATGGTGAGATGCAATGGGTGTCGCGCATTCAACAGGCGCTTGAGAACGATGGCTTCCAACTATACGCTCAGATCATTGAACACATGGAAATGAATTCTTCAGGCGGATTGCATTGTGAAATATTGTTACGCTTAGTTGACAGCACTAACAGGGTCATTCATCCAGATGTTTTCATTCCTGCCGCAGAACGCTACAACTTGGCTGTGCGCATTGATCGTTGGGTCATCGATCATGTCTTCCGTTGGTTGGCTGAGCAACCCACCGTTGTTGATAGTCTTAAGCTGTGTGCGATCAATCTTTCTGGGCAGTCGTTGAGTGACCGTTTTTTTGAAGCTTACGTATTACGCCAACTTGAAGCGACTGGCATTCCAGGTGAAAAGATTTGTTTCGAGATCACTGAAACTGCAGCCATCGCTAATATCAACGATGCCACGCGTTTTATCAAGACGTTAAAAAGCCATGGTTGTCGTTTTGCACTGGATGATTTTGGCAGTGGTTTATCCTCATTTGCCTACCTGAAAAATTTACCGGTCGACATACTGAAGATCGACGGGATTTTTGTTAAGGACATGATTGATGATACCATCGATCATGCAATGGTTCGTTCCATCAACGAAATCGGTCAGCTCATGGGCAAGGAAACTATTGCCGAGTGTGTTGAAAACGAGGACATACGCAATAAACTATACGAACTTGGTGTTAATTTTGTTCAGGGATTTGGAGTGAGTCGTCCTCAGCCGATAGCTCATCTGTTGAAGGAAACATGGCGGTACAGTCAAACTGAGGCGAAGTCGCGCGCACTGGTTGAAGGTGCATGCCAATTGGAAGTCGATAAGTAACGCTATTGTACACGCTGATCGGTTTGTTGAAATAATAGTACGTATTTTTAAGTGGGCGAACTCTCACCTTTTTCCCTTTGGTTTTACTACAAGGTAATTTGCGTTTCGGCGTAGATTGGTCATCATCACTAAAGCAAAGGCGGCTGTTTTGTCACCGTCAGTTTTAGTCTATGCGATTAAATTGTGGCCGGAATGTGTAATCAGAAAATTGGCCGCTTGAATTGGCGTCATAGTTTGGTATTCAAGTTGCTACAATGATGCCAGTATGTTCAGTGATAACGAAAATTCATTAAAAAGATGCCTGGAAGATTACTGCGTGAGATTTTTTAGTCCGTGTTGCATTCTTTACCCATATTTGTCCCAGCTTTCAATGCAATACACACAATATAATATCCAATTTTTTGGGAGGGGGAATATTACAAAAGTGTTTTGTTAAATTAAATGACCCGGTTTTTCTCAGTT
>JAHZIU010000296.1 GCA_022601315.1 Betaproteobacteria bacterium | reverse complement strand
AGCCTGTGTATTATCGTTCTTTTCGGTACGTAATAAATTAATTTGTTCAGTATATTCTTTTAAGGTGATGCTATTGCCGCCATCAAGTTGTGTTAGGCGCTGATGGCGAAAATGTTTCCATCGTTCAGTTTGCTCTGATGTAAGTGTTTCCGGCCAGTTGCGGGCGCGGTAACGGAACAATAATTCCGGTAGTCGCCGGTCATGAAAATCAAACTTGGCCTTAGCCAATGCTTGTGGAGTAGCGTGCCGTATTTGAGCTAGTAAAGGTGTGTCGCTATTATCTAGAAAGCCATCATATAGTGCGCTATCAACATCGCCAGAAGGTTCAAATTTTGTACTGGTATAGGCTGTTGCTATGCGCTGAATGAATTCGGGATGGTCGTTTAACTTTTGCCAATGTTGATGACAAATTTCAAGATCAATCTCAATACGCTCAGCCGCGTTAGTATCCAATGTATTACGTGGTGCCAGGGCAGGGCATTTGTTAATTTTTACAGACTTGACAGGTAGTCGCGTCATACCCTCCGGTAGCTCTTCAGTGCGAATAAATAAGTATTTGTTCAGTTCTTCAACATTCAAGTCTATAAATGGTTGTGGGTCATGCCGTAAATCATAGACCAATACACTATTATTATTCCCCGGTTCTGCTATGAGTGGCATGACTAAAGTTGTGCATCCTGTTTTGGCTGGAAACATACGCGAAGTATGTAATACGGGGTTATGATTAATTAAATCCAATTGGGTTGAAGCTTTGTGTTTATTACGTAGTTGGTACAGCCAGTTATACAGGCGGGGTTGTCGGTCACGCAGAAGTCGTGCCAGTCCAATGGTAGCACGTACGTCTGACAGCGCATCGTGGGCAGACTCATGACTGATGCCATTAGCAGCCACTAAATCTTCCAGACGGAAACTGGGTTGTCCATCTTCATTTTGTGGCCAGTTGATACCTTCTGGTCGTAAAGCATAAGTCATGCGTGCCAGATCAATGATATCCCAGCGTGAGTTGCCTTGTTGCCATTCACGTGCATACGGATCATAAAAATTCCGGTATAAGGTATGACGAGTTACTTCATCATCAAAGCGCACTGAGTTATAGCCAACGCCACAGGTACCTGCTTGTGACAATTCATTGTGAATACAGCTAATAAATTCTGCCTCAGGTAATCCCTCAACATCAGCGAATTGTGGTGTAATTCCGGTAAGTAAGCAAGCTGCGGGGTGAGGCAAGATATCTTTGGCTGGTTTACAATAAATAACCAGAGGTTTTCCGATCTCGTTGAGGGCTTCATCAGTACGTAAACCGGCAAACTGTGATGGTCGGTCCCTTCTCGGATCGGCGCCGAATGTTTCATAATCATGCCAATATAACGTTGTGGGCATTGCTGAATTTACTTGTTAAAGATGAAAGCAGGAATAGTATAGCTTACGAATGTACGGTTATATTGCACCAATAAAATTAAATTCAAAAGGAGAAATATTTATGTCACGTCAATTAATAAGCTCAGGCTCAACATTCGAACAGGAAATCGGCTATTCCCGTGCAGTTGTCGCTGGTGACTGGGTTATGGTATCCGGTACAACTGGGTTTGATTATAGCAACATGACTATTTCAAATGATTTGTTGATACAAGCTGAACAGTGTTTCCAAAATATTGAAGGTGCATTGAAGGAGGCGGGTTCGAGCCTAAAAGACGTGGTGCGCGTAACCTATGTGTTTCCGGAAGTTGACGATTTTCCAAAATGCTGGCCGGTCATGCGTAAATATTTCGGTGATGTTAGACCCGCTGCCATGATGCTGACAGCGGGTTTATCGGATCCTCGTATGAAGATAGAGATTCAAGTGACAGCCTATCGCAATACTGGCGCATAATAACTAGGTATCTTTTTTAAAAAAATTGATACATGAGATAAGCATATCCGCCACCAAAAATGATGAGGCCAATAATTACAAGTTTTTTCATTTGATTAATTCCTAATAGTTAGTTTGTTATGACTGAGTACTAAGTAGAACCCATTCGATGCTTTGTCGTCAAGTGCTATGTGCGGTCTTTTTTTGAAAAATATAAGTATTGCTGATATTAGTACTCCGCCAATATCAAATAGTCGGAGTGCAAGTATAGTGAGTATCTGGTTTAATTCTATTTTAGGGGTTTTATGCCGTGTATGGGAGGCTGTCTGAGTATATTGGGCAGTCGTTTTCGCTAAATTGAACATCTTCTCATATCTCAAATAACCTATCTATATTGTGTAAATATTCGGTTAAAAAAGTATTGGTATTTGTTCGACTTGTAGAAGTTTTCATAAATTCTCAAGAGATTCATCTGTAACTATTCGATTCATTTTGGTTGATATTGCCGTCAATTGAATTTTTTGAGATACCCTTAGGTCTAATAAAATATTATCCCTTAGTCTTAGTATCTGGTTGTGGTTTCTACTTTTGTACGTATGTTTTGCTTGAAAAATGTTACTGGCTTTATCGTCTTATGTTTTCTTGATAATGCTGTAACGCTTCATGAGGCGAATGCTTTTGACTTTGATTATTGCTGTATCCAGAAGTGAAATTGTTATGGTCGCTTGATACAGTCGTTGATGGTCAATGGTTTCATGGCAAGCGCCGAGTGAAGCAGATTTGTTTGCTCACTTGGTTGGCGTGACGAGAAAGGGCTATGAGCATGAAAAAATTAGGTGTTCCGTCCAAACAAGGTCTTTACGATCCTGCCTTCGAACATGATGCTTGCGGTATTGGTTTCGTTGTCAATATTAAAGGCAAACCTTCTCATCAGATTATAACGCAGGCGCTCACAATCCTGCAGAATCTGGACCATCGTGGTGCGTGCGGCCATGAAAAGAATACCGGTGATGGGGCCGGAATCCTACTACAAATTCCGCATGCCTTCTTCCAACACACCTGTAAGGGGCTCGGTTTTTCGCTACCAAAGCCAGGGCAATATGGCGCAGGTATGGTTTTCCTGCCACCCGATAAAGATCAGCGTTACGACTGTGAGAAGCAATTGGAAGAGATCGTACGCGGTGAAGGAATGGATGTATTAGGATGGCGTAACGTTCCTACAGACAATTTGTACCTTGGGGATACGGCAAAATCATGTGAGCCTTTTATCGCTCAGGTTTTCATTGGTAGTCAAGCCACGCTGGTGGATGATATGACTTTTGAGCGTAAGCTCTATATCATTCGACGACAGGCCGAAAACATTATTCGTTATGGTGGAATTGCAGGCGGTGATTATTTCTATATCCCGAGCCTTTCTTGTAAGACATTGGTTTATAACGGTATGTTGACAGCGTGGCAAGTTTCTGCATTTTATCCTGATCTTTCCGATCCTTTAGTAGAAACGGCTCTGGCGCTGGTGCACTCACGCTTCAGCACGAATACCTTTCCAAGTTGGGAGCGTTCTCACCCTTATCGCTATTCGATTCATAATGGGGAAATAAATACCCTACGTGGTAATGAGAATTGGATGCGTGCTCGCCAGGCAATGCTGGCCTCCGATTTGTTTGGTACTGATTTGTCGAAAGTTTTACCTATTATTCAACAAGATGGAAGTGATTCGGCCAAGTTGGATAATTGTCTCGAATTTCTGTGGTTGAGTGGTCGTTCCTTACCGCATGCATTGATGATGATGATCCCAGAACCTTGGGAGAACCACCAGAATATGAGTGATGAAAAAAGCGCATTCTATGAATACCACAGT
>JAHZIU010000295.1 GCA_022601315.1 Betaproteobacteria bacterium | reverse complement strand
GGTGGCGTGAGTGGTGACATAAATGGATTATTCGCCACGCTGAATATAGCTGATCATGTAAATGACGATCCGGTAGCCGTTGCGCGTAATCGAGATCTGTTGCGCGTACATTTACCGCAAATGCCAAAATGGTTGAAGCAAGTGCATGGCACTTTGCCAGTCTGGGTTGAAAATATAACGACGCTGCCAGAAGGTGATGCAGCGCTAAGTTGTCAACGGAGAACAGTTTGTGCTGTGATGGTTGCTGATTGTTTGCCGGTATTTTTATGTGATAAAGCAGGTAAGACCGTGGGTATTGTTCATGCGGGCTGGCGTGGATTGGCCGGTGGTATTATTGAACAGTCGGTGGCAGAGATGCGCAAAGCGCAGTTGAATAATAGTGAATTTATGGCATGGTTGGGTCCCGCCATTGGTTCGAAACATTTTGAAATCGGTGAAGAGGTTTACGCGTCCTTTGTCAAGCATGATGAGATGGCGGCGGAGGCTTTTATTTTAAAGGGTGACCTAGATAAAAAAAAATGGCTGGCCGATATTTTTGTGTTGGCTCGTCAACGACTGGCGGCCGTTGGTATAACAAAGGTGTATGGTGGGGGTATTTGTACATATAGTGATCCAACACGTTTTTATTCATATCGACGTGATGGTGAGACCGGACGTATGGGCGCTTTGATATGGCTCGAATAGCCGATACTGATTTAACTTACTAATTTGTTATCTTGCAACAGCGTATAATCCCGCCTTTCCGTTTTAAGAAATTTTATGTCAACGCTTTCCTTGATTATTATTGCGAGCTTGCTTGGTGGCGTATTAAGCCTGTTAGTTGCAGCAATGCTAACACTCAATACGCGTGCTTCATGGCTTTCTATGTTGGTTTCATATGCAATTGGCGCTTTACTTGGCGCGGCTTTTCTGAATACCTTACCTGAAGCATTTGAGCTTTCTGAAAACCCAACACAAGTTACCGCTATTGTATTAATGGGCATCCTGATGTTTTTTATTCTGGAGAAACTGGTACTGTGGCGGCATTGTCATTTGGAAGATTGCGAAGTTCATGTTCCGCCTCAAGGTCTGGTGGCAGCGGCATCAAATCATAATCAAAGTGGCCATGAACATGATTATGGCCGTAGCGGAATGATGATTATCGTAGGCGATACCTTTCATAATTTTGTCGATGGTATTCTAATTGCTGCGGCGTTCATGGTGGATGTGCAGCTTGGTATTATTACATCTATTGCGATTATTGCGCATGAAATTCCGCAGGAAGCTGGGGATTTTGTCATTCTTTTAAACTCGGGTTACACGCGCCGCATGGCGTTCCTGATGAATCTGTTATCCAGCTTCGCCACACTGGTGGGCGGTGTGATGGCCTATTTTATGTTGCATCAAATGGACTTCCTTATTTTGCCTTTGTTGGCACTTGCATCATCAAGTATGATCTATGTCGCCATGTCAGATTTGATTCCCGGCTTGCATAAGCGTCCAGAGATCAAAGCAACGATTCAACAAGTTGTGTTGATTCTTCTGGGAATTGGTACGATCTGGTTGGTGGGTGATGTGTTTGTGCACGGGCATTATTAGTTTGTAAGGAATCGTAGGAATTACCGACTAATGAAAAACCAGTTATCTGTTTATGCACCGTGGCATTTACGTGATCGACAGGGAACTCATTACTACACTACGAGGTCAAGCAAGCTATGAAGTTAATTAAACATTTTTTTTTAGCCCTTTTTTTGTTGCAAACGGTTAATGTAACAACAGTATCTGCAGCTGCATTAGATCATAGTGTTTGGGACAGTCTTTTACAGAAACACGTGCACATGATCCGTGACGGGCAAGCCAGCGAGGTGGATTATCATGCGTTCATGAAAGAGCGTCAAGAATTGCGGACTTATTTGTCTCAATTATCAGCAGTCAAACACCAAGAATTTTCTGGATGGACTAAAGCAGAGCAATTGGCTTTTCTCATAAATGCGTATAACGCCTATACTATTGAGTTAATCCTTACGCGTTATCCGAAATTGGATTCAATTAAGGATTTGGGATCTTTGCTGCGTAGTCCATGGAAGAAAAAGTTTGTACCATTGTTGGGTCAAACACTTTCGTTGGATGAAATTGAGCATGAAATCATTCGTAAACCGGGGGATTATAATGAACCACGTATTCATTTTGCTGTGAACTGTGCATCAATTGGTTGTCCTGCACTGCTGAACGAGGCATTTACAGGTGATAAACTAGAGCAGCAGTTGGAGGCTGTAACACGCGCTTTCCTGGAAGATCGCACGCGTAACCGCTATAACAGCCAAAGAAAAAGACTTGAAGTATCAAAGATTTTTGATTGGTACGATGACGATTTTGAAAGAGGATGGGGTGGATGGCGTTCATTGAACCAATTCTTTGCGCACTATGCAGATAGTTTGGCTGATACGCCTCAGACTAAGCAAAAAGTGGCCTCAGGCGACGCTAGAATAAGATATACCGATTACGACTGGAAGCTCAATGACAAAAAATAAGTGATGGCTAAGATATGGCGGAAAGTAAAAGAATCTTTCTAATTGGGTTAGTAAGTTTTGTAGTAGGTTTGGGTTGGTTCTCAGACGCTGCTAGTGCTGCATCGCAACGACTGGTGTTAACAGGTTCCAGTACTGTGGCACCTTTAGTTGGTGAAATTGCCCGGCAGTTTGAATCGCTAAACCCTGGCGTGCGCATTGATGTGCAGACAGGCGGTTCTTCGCGAGGTATTAATGATGCGCGTAATGGCATTGCAGATATTGGCATGGTTTCGCGTGCCTTGAAAACCAATGAAAAAGATTTACTGGCATTTACGATTGCACTGGATGGCATCAG
>JAHZIU010000294.1 GCA_022601315.1 Betaproteobacteria bacterium | reverse complement strand
GTCGCCGTTTTTTGCAAGCAGGCTTCAGTGCTTGTGCTTTAATGGCTATACCGCTGGCAATACCCTTGTCACATGCGAATATTATGCAACCGGCAGAAAGAAAATTGGCATTTCTTAATTTGCATACCGGCGAACGTATTCAGTCTGTTTATTGGGCCGAGAACCAATATATTCCTGAAGCATTACAAGCCATTAGTAATGTACTGCGCGATCATCGTACAGGCGATTTGCATCCCATGGACACAGACTTGTTTAACTTATTGCACCTGCTTCAAAGCCGAATGAATTCAAATCAGGAATTTCATGTGATTTCTGCTTATCGTTCTCCAAAAACCAATGCGATGCTTGCTGGCCGTAGTGATGGTGTGGCAAAACAAAGTATGCACACGCAGGGTAAGGCTATCGATATTCGCCTGCCGGGGCATCAATTATCTGATCTGCAGGCGGCAGCTTTATCTTTAAAAATGGGTGGTGTTGGCTATTATCCAAAATCAGACTTTATACATCTTGATACTGGACGCACACGATTCTGGGGCGGATAAAAAATTAATTTTTTATTTCCCTTCACGGTTGTCGAATATACCTGGAAGATCGCGTAAAAAGCGTCCTGCGCTAATCATTTGGTGGCGCAACATGACCCAGTCTTCAGCGCGTTTCTTTGCATCCAAACACCGCAACAGCCGCACCCTGAGTGCTTCATCCTGGTGATCCAATAGGGTTGCCCAGAGTGCGTCATCAACGTTATAAATTTTGCCATCTGCTAAACATGCAGGAATGACACGATCAATTGGTGTTGCCAAATCTGTAGCAACAGTTTGCACTGCAGCATGTATGTTAATGGCTTTAGTGCTTTGTTGATTTGCAAGATCATATGGCGGCTGCCACTCAGCTGCTGGGCGCAATAAATCAATGTGACTGACAACAACGATCAAAGGCGGCGGACGGTGATTTACACGTGCAGACTGGCTAGCTCGCAGGGCATCTAAGTGATTTCGTTCATCCTGTCGATCAGGTCGGTTTGCCGGACTAACCCATAGTATCAAATCAGCATTTTCAGCCGCTGCTTGCATTTTCTTGTCATCAAAATGCAAACCATCATAGCCTGGGCTATCGAAGATCAATGCTTGTGTGAGTCCATCTCGTGACAATGCAAATGGTTTAATCGATTGAGTTGTATCCGGCAACACATCGACAGCCGTTGTCAGTGCCCCAAATAGCGCATTAATCAAACTTGACTTGCCGGCATTAGATCGACCCAGGACCAGAATACGTAATGGTTCTTCAGTAGCCTCTGTAGTTTCTGCGATTTTGTCCAGTTCTGTATTGGATGTAGGTGTTACTGTTGTGATTGCTTCGTAATCCTGTAGCGGGAGGCGGCCACTATAGAGATCAATGGCATAAAAACCGACTTTGCGCACGTAGGCGCGTAAAAACCAGCGATGTAATTCTGTGCGGGCCTGATCAACACTTCGTTCGCGAAAATGTCGCCAAGCTTCACCAAGTAATGCATTGACCGGATTAACGATGGCTCTACCTGCGCGGTAGATATTAAACACTTTTTCAGCTTTATCTTTCCAACGTTGCAGTCGAAAAAAATCACCGATTGTCAGGCGATTACTAAACGGAATATTCTGCGCAACATCCAGTCGTAAGTCACGACTTGCACGCTCAATAATTAACAAAGTATGTGGCAATGTGAGTTCGAGTAACGGACGTTCTACATCTGGATGATAACAACGCGCTACTGATTCCAACGTGCGTTGACCCAAATCAAATATCCATGCCTCATCATCAAGCGGCCAGTCCTGTGGTTCACATTTTTGCGCTAGTGATTCGACTTGCTGCCACGCCACATCTGCATTGGGTGGCCAGGCAGGATTGGGTTTGGTCACAGCTTCAGCCAACAGTTTGCGTTCCCGTCGTATTAATAATTGTTGCAAGCCATAACCTAAACTGCCAAATACCAACATGGCAATAAGCCAATGTAAAATATAACCACTTTGCCATAACCACAGCAAACCAAATCCAAATACAGCCAGAAGCGGCAATATCAGTAATACTGGAACAACAATTCTAAGCGGGTCGATTTCTGTAAAAAAAGATTTCATTCTGATTTGCCACGTAAACGATCTTTGAGGATAGTGGAACTGCTTTCCAGTGCATCAGCGTAAATTTTGCGTAATGTATCACGATCTACATTAAGCCCATCCTTGCGCCGGGTAAAGAAGTATACAGATGCTTTACCCAATGCATATGTTGTTGCGCCACTAGCGCTCGCACCCCAAACTGCACCGACTGTTTGTCCCCAGAACGGAATCACTTTTGCCACCGCACGACCAACGGCACGAGCAACATAGCCGGAGGCCATACCAGCACCCACAAGTCCAAGGAATTCTGAAATGGTCTGTTTATCCCAATGCTGTCCGTACAGCACTGCCAAGCTATGTAGAAGTTTTGCTTGAACTGCTGAGACTGCAACCAAATCCACCACAGGTAACGCGCCTAATCCTGCCGCAGTGTAGGAGTAGCTTACGATATGTTGGTGTGCCGTGCGTGCAAAGAGATCATGAATTTCTTTATCTCCACTCAATAAATTTTGTAAACCAAATGATGTGAGCGACTCAATGGCCTGCCATAATGCTTGCAGCCCGTAATCCGATGGTTCAAATCCATCTTCAGGCAACGTTAAATCTACGGCAACCCAACGTACCGGCGCAAAACCGGGAAATTCATCTGTTATACAACGTTGAGCCAGTAAAGCTCGTTTTAGCGCTACCGGTATAGTCTCTGGTAATGGTTGGTCATTATAAGGCCAAGGATTAATGTGTCCGACCTCGGATGGGTAAAGTTCATGCAAACCAGTTTGTACGATTAGTAAAGGCCATTCAGGGTGGCGTTGGCGAACCCTATGTAGCACCTCAAATACTGCTGTCTGATTGGTGTCGGCTACTTTCATTACCGCGATCATTAAATGAGCTTTGGACTCACAATATAAAATATCATCACTCGGGTCATACGAGACTTCTCCTAAGCCCCGTGTATCGAGAAATTTCACTACGGGTCCATCAGTGGGAAAATCATAAATGCGCGAACTACGGGTGCATGGCTGAAAACCGTTACCAATTTCAGCCGCCTCGCTACCCGTCAGTGTTCTAATGATTGATGTTTTACCCGCTTGTGTCTTACCCAACAACCACAATACCGGCACAGGCATTTTTTCCTGTACCTCACGCAATGATGCTTCAAGGGAAGCTTCGTCGACCTTGGGGTCAAGTAATGCCGTTCGAAGTTGCTCCCAATAAATTGACCAATTTTTAAAATCACTTAATTTCATATTGAAATGATAGCTTATAACGTCTTATATGGCTCATACACTTTTACTTAACATTTCAATG
>JAHZIU010000293.1 GCA_022601315.1 Betaproteobacteria bacterium | reverse complement strand
TCTGTAAGGCGAGTCTCGCACATGCTTAAATGCGCCTTCACCCATTGGGTAGGAGGGGCTGCCGCGTGGCAGAGTTCGAGAGCGCATATACGACCAAACTCTTGGCTCAACTCAGTCGCTGTCACTTTCTGATGGCTCATTCGCTGTGTCTGACAGAGCTCGAGGCATCCACACGTACACATTTTCGAGCAGGCTCTCCAGTTCGGGCTGCTTTCCTAGCAACCGATCCACCGCTAGGATGGCCTTTTCAATATCGGTTTCGCTGGATGCCAGTGGCAACCTTTTGGTGGCTTCTGCAAAAAAATATGCAAACGTTTTTAAGCGTCAGCTTTATGAGTAGGTAAATCGCTCTTACTCTTTATAAGCTCTTCCAGATGATTCTTGAAAGCTTTCTTTGTTGACGTTCCATTTCTTGTAAATTGGAGCACCAGATTATGCTCCATTAAACGCGGAATCATCCGCCAAACACAATCTCGTACGCTGCTGCCTCCAACACAACTTAAACGCGAGATCTATTAACAGAGTAAGACCATCGGAACTGCAGCATGCTGAACATGTACGTCAGTTCACCAATTACATACGTATCTACAAAGCACAAACTCACAACTTTATTTTTTTCGGAGTCCTTTTTTAATGACACAATAAATTGCTCGTAATCCTCTATTGTTTTTAATGGCCCAAAGTCGTCATCTGAGCCATGGGTATGAGCATCACTGTCGTGGGATCGCTGGCTGCAGCTTTGCCGTGGCTGCATCTTAGATAACTAAAGCATACATTTAAATGCAGCTTTACAAAATAAAGGTAGGCTAAAAAAGCACAAAGCTTACTTTATCAAGACATTCCGTTAGCTGCTGTTGCAACATCAGCATTTGCAGATGTATGATGCCTTGCGAAGAATCCAATTTGACACCATAAGCCTTGTACCCACCAAAAGCGAAGCGAAGCGAATTTTTTATCATACCCACCAAGAGCGAAGCGTCATACCCACCGAAGCTGCAAAAGCGTCGGTAACTTCACGTTTTTGCGTTGCTGCAAAACCCGAAATTTGAGTATCATTTCCAATGCGTCATCATCCTCATCCATGCAGGAAATCGCCCACCGTGGGTGAATCTTCGCCGAAAAAATTTTGCACTTCAGGAGCATCGTTTGTAATCATCCAGGGTACAGAATCATCTTTGACGAGGTTGATGAGCAGTTTGCGTCGCGCTTTGTTGTGCGCTTGACGAGAAGCCATGAAAAATTCTAAAATATTTAGTGCAAGAGTACGTGTCAATAGGTCAAGTGATTGAACTTGTCGGCTTCTTTGGGGCGAGCCTGAATGATGGAATGAGCTCAGTGCCCATGTGGGCTGCGTCTGTGGGGGGTCCAAATCTCATACAACACCGGCGTCACGAAATATTTTGTCTACCCGGATAAATTATATTAAAATAAAATGTCTCCCATTGAAGCAGAATGTCTCCTTTTGGAACGCTCTGTCTCCCCTCTGAATGAATGACTTTGCTCATGTGATTGCTGCAGCACTTTGCCACAGACTACACCTTTTCCACTTCAACTTTGTACAAAGTTTGCTTCAGTTCCGAGTCGGAAATGAGCTGTATAAAATTGGGTCAATGTTTGTCAGAAACTTCGCTTGCCAACCTCATTGAATTCAACTTTGAATGCGATGTATTCAATTGCGACAAACATTGATCTATTTTGACAAAAGTCAAACAAAACAAATTCATCCGCAAGAATTTATATATGAAAATGTAGATCAGTGTTTTTCAACAAAGTCTATACCGCCTCTCCAAAGGGGGTGTTAAGGGACTTGAAAGGGACAGTGAGCAAAATTATCGTACAAGGGGGAGGACGTTGAGAATCTTTAGAAGGGCGGTGAGGAGAGCTGTATAGCCGACTGTATTAGTGTTGAATTTACACTGATATATTACATGTAATATTCCCATTATATTCGATATAATTATTCAATAAAATATACATATATTTATTTATTTTTCGTTTAATCCAGCTACTACTTTTATTACATAAGGGTACATGGGGGCGGTAATAGTTATTCAAATGTTTCAGGGGGCGTTAACCAAAAAGGTTGGATAACACTGATCTACATGTACCATGCATAAGAAAAGAAAATGATAACATCCAACTGCTTTAACCATCAATGTTTCGAAGCTGCAAACCAGATTGTGCAGTTTTTTCACTCACTCTCCAAGCTGCAGCGCAGACTGTTTGCTGCCACACATGGTTTTAAAGTGTATGATGTTCCTGCTCTGCCATCTGGTGATTCGAGAATGAAACCTGATGTTGAGGACCAGCTGAGGTCCAACTATTCTACAGCTGAAAATAGCGGGTAGTTGTATTTGGCTGTCCAATTAGTTATACCGCCTCCCCTGTTGTATTTGTCATTTGGCTGTTGTTTGGCCTTAGGTACCATTGTTTAGAATAGGCCGAGTGTGTGACAATTTGGCTCCGGAAGTCTGTCCCAGTTGGTCTTATTAACTTTTTCCGTTTGGCCTTAATCTTATAAGAGCAATAGTTCCCAACCTTTTAGTAAATTTTACCCTTCGTGACCTAACATGTTTCTCTGAGTTTTTCCCTAATGATATTCAAATATTAATTTTTTCATTACATAAAAATATGCTGTTTCGATCGGGTATTCTGCTGAATATGATCAGGCAAGGAATTTATATTGAGTCAAAAATACTGCAACGACTGTATTTATCATTATATTAGAGTATGAATTTGCTCTATGGGTTTCAAAATGTAGGTTAATTGGTAGTGCATTTTCTAAGAAATTGTAAGCATTCTCGCGACCCACGGGTTGGAAACCACTGTACTGGAGTGTTGAAAGAAGGATATATGAGGCAAGTGTCCCCGACCCCGAAAAAATTTACAGTATTCCATTTGCCAATTTATTTACAATTACAAGATTTTTGTTTTCTGCTGTCCTGCGTAAGGGGGAATAATGTCCCCCTTAAAAATTTTTAGTATCTGAAATTTTCGCCTCTTCTTATCCATTGCTTGTGAACGAAGGAATCTTTTCAAAAATCGAACAGTTTAGATCTCAGTAGACAGTTTGCGAAAATACAACACGTATACACTGTCATGGAACATTCGAAATATGGTAGCAACAGTTCTCTACATGCTGTAATTTTTGAATGATTAAGGCAGAGCATCGAGCCTTCTGATTCGTCGAGTGAAAATGCATGAAAATGACACATTTACCAGTCGATTACTTGACAATGGAACACCACAGAAACATGCGATTTTCGCCAAGCTTATTTATTTGTCAAATACTTGCATATCAGCTAACATCCTAAACTAACTTGCTTTCCCCTTTAAAAGAAACTAATCAAAAAGACATTGAATGATGAAAAAATAGTTTGCTTAAAGAGTATGACAGTAGAAAAAATAGTGATAATGATTCAGAAAACAATTTTAAAAGTAAAAATTTTACTAATGTGGATACTAAGGAGGAAGAATCAAACAACAGAGACACAAACAGTTTTAAAATTAGAGTTGAATAATATTTTTAGTTTTTAAATCAATAAATTAAAAATAGAAAAGAATTTAAAGTAGTATAAAATACAGAAATGTTTGTTTTAATAAATTTTGTTGAAATGTTTGAGAAACTTTATGAATTAATAAATAGTTTGTCTTTAAATTTAAATTTGATTTGGTTGCAACGTCTCTGAAGTTAGCGGGCGTAAACAAAATCGACCTTTTTTA
>JAHZIU010000292.1 GCA_022601315.1 Betaproteobacteria bacterium | reverse complement strand
GCATGATCGAGCAAATCTGCCACATCGAACATTACCGCAAGGAAGTAGAGCGTATAGAGGGCCGCGAATTAAGCGCAGATGAAGCTGCCAAAGAATGGATTTCTCGCTATGCAAGTGACTTTCCAGCGTTGTAAACACTACCTTATAACAATGATCATTCCATTGTTGGAATGATCATTACCAGTTTAATGACTAGGTTCGAGAATTAAATTAACTGGCTTGCATTTGTTAATAAAATCGAACTCTCTTTAATCAACTTCTCCTTCAACTTTTCCACGTCGTTTATTATGAAATTTTTCTACCCACTTGAGCAAAAATTCTGGTGCATGTGCGCGCTTCCATTCACCAGCGGCGTATTTATTCGCCTCTGACCAGGTAGGATAGGTATGAATGGTGCCAAGAATTTTATTCAGGCCCAAACCATGTTTCATTGCCAATACAAACTCTGCCAACAAATCACTGGCATGTTCGCCAACGATGGTCGCGCCCAGAATGCGATCTTTACCCGGCACCGTCAGCACTTTTACATAACCATGCGCTGCCTCATCAGCAATGGCGCGATCAAGATCATCTAATTCATAGCGTGTGACTTCACAAGCAATACCACGTGATTTAGCTTCGTCTTCTGAAAGCCCCACACGTGCAACTTCCGGGTCGGTAAAAGTTGTCCAGGGGATGACTGAATAATCAACTTTAAAACGCTTAAAATCACCAAATAGGGCATTGACAGAAGCATACCAGGCTTGATGTGCTGCGGTGTGGGTAAACTGGTATGGCCCTGCAACATCTCCACAAGCATAAATATTAGGATAAATGGTTTGTAACCAAGCATTGGTTTCAATGGTACGTCTTGCTGAAACAGGAATACCCACTTCTTCCAAACCAAAGCCTTCAATACGAGGCGCCCTACCTACGGCACATAATAAAGCATCAAATGCCAGCCGTTCTTCTTTGCCATCTTTACCACACACAACCAAAAATTGCGCATCCGCATCTTTTTCACAACGTATAGCTTCTGTATGTGTCAGTATTTGTACGCCATCATCTTGCAATGCCGATTTAACCAACGCCACCGCATCGGCATCTTCACGTTGCATTAGATTGCCTTTTTCCACCTGGGTTACTTGACAACCAAGACGAGCAAACGCTTGTGTTAATTCACAACCAATTGGGCCACCACCTAACACCACCAATCGCTCAGGACGTTCAGTCAATGACCAGATAGTATCGGATGTGTAATAACGCACTGTTTCCAAACCAGGAATATTAGGCACCGCAGGCTGTGCACCGGTCGCTATCACTATGGCGCGCGTGGTAAGTGTTTGTCCGTTTACCTCCACTGTCCATGGCGAGGTAATGCGAGCATTGCCTTCCAATACCTCCACTCCCAATCGCGTATAGCGTTCTATTGAATCATGCGGCTCTACTGTTTTCACCACCCGATGGACACGCGCCATAACATTAGAAAATTCATAGTCAACTTGCGCCTGTGTCATACCCAGCGACTGAGATTTTTGCGCCTGTTTCAAAAAACTTGCGGAACGAATTAATGCTTTGGACGGTACACAACCATAATTAAGGCAATCGCCACCCATTTTATGGCCTTCGATTAATGTCACTTTGGCACGCGTCACTGCGGCAATATATGAAGTAACCAATCCGGCGGCACCAGCACCAATCACAACCAAATTTCGGTCAAAATGAGCTGGTTTGGTCCAACGTGCATAGAGTCGGCGCGTCTTGACAATACCAATGCCCCAACGTGCCAGCCAGGGAAAGGCAGCCAACAAAACAAAAGATGCGATTAATGCCGGAGACGCAATATCAGACAAACTGGAAATCGCTGCCAGTTGTGTACCTGCATTCACATATACTGTACTTCCAGCAAACATACCAATTATACTCGCCCAGAAAAAAGTACTGCTGCGAATCGTCGTTAACCCCATTAATAAGTTAATCAGAAAGAAAGGAAAAACAGGCACCAAACGTAAAGAAAATAAATAAAATGCGCCATCCCGCTCAAGACCATCGTTAATGGTAGCCAGTCGATCACCAAAACGACGCTGAACCGTATCACGCAAAATATAACGGGCCACCCAAAATGCCAATGTTGCACCAATTGTCGCAGAAACCAATACCACTGGTACGCCGACCCAAATTCCAAACATGGCGCCACCAGCGAGTGTCATAATCGTTGCGCCCGGCAGGGACAATGCCGCCATAACAATATAAGTGAGCGAATAAATGCCAATGACCAAAAATGGCTCGGACTGATAAGCTTGTTGTAGCTCATCGTGTCTTTCCTTGAGTACTTCCAAACTCAAAAAACGACCAAGGTCAAAAATAAAAAATAATCCAATCAGCAATCCAAGTAATATAAGAATCCACCAACGCCTTTTCACACTATTTCTCCCTATTATTTTATGCACCATACGATACGCCGGACACTGATTTCAAGCCAACCAAACAATCTACTTCACAAAATCATCCAATGCACCAATGACAATCAAATATTCTGTTTCTATTTTTCTAAAAACAGACACTATAATTGTAATCTTTGTCGTTAACGAACGATATTCCTTACAATAGCAGGAGTTGTATGGGATATTTGCGACAGCCATTAATCTAAAGGTTTACTACCAACCTTCATCCTAAGGGTCGAAAATATAATCTGAAGAGAACTAATTCTTTTGACCTATCTTTTTAGAGAGTAATGACTGTAAGGAATTAAACGTTGCGCTAGCCTGAATATTGCACCAGTTGGTGGAATTTAAACGCCGCCTTGTATTGAATTGAGCGTACTCGCGACCGGAGACGCTGTTATTCTGCGGCGTAGAGCGCATGTGCGTTCTATTCAATACAGGGCAAGCTAAAAACCAGCAAGTGCGTCGTAAGTTACAAACTGTATTTTCTAAAATTTGCTAAAAACCAGCGGGAATAACGATTACAGGACAAAATCTAACGTACTGGAGCAATATTCAGGCTAGATTTTACCAATCTCTCATAATCACCGACTATAAAACTTACCGGATCAACCCAAAACCCTCAGTTAGACAATGCTTAAAGTACATTTCTGTTTATTCTTAGCCAGACCAAGTGAAGCGTAATAACGAATTGCAGCGCAAATAAGTAAAGAACATTATGCGATAAGCATCATAGCGTAGTACACCCAAGTGATGAGCGACGCATATGAAATAGTATATTTAAATTCACTGAGTTAAGTATCATGCTAGTGATTTACCGAGGAGATTAGGTTGAGCAAGGCTAACCATTCTTAGTATGGCATACCTTGCAGTCAACCGCTTATCCGAAAAAACATTTTAATCACAAAATTATACTTTTATTTTGCATAGTTATATCTTCAGTAGCTTAAGATAAAGCTTGTGTTTCCAGTATCAATGCCTAATATCACATTGGGCGGATAAGCAACAACAGGCGCATAAACAGGAACAGGTGCTGGAATGGGTACGGGAACAGGTGCTGGGTAATAACTTAATTGTGGTTGTGGATAATACGGACGACCATAATAGTTATGAGGCTGGCTATAAGTGATTACATAGTCATCATAATAATGATCATGGTGATGGTGATGATGGTGGTGTCTTCCACCAGCCATAGCCAAAGTTGTCATGCCCAAAGTCAACCCAATTAATATCAAGAATAACAAATTAACACGCATAATTTTCATGATACATCTCCATTCAGATAAATTTTATGGAGTAACTTTACACATGGGATCATGAATAAAACCTGAATGATGGTTTGACTGAACCCAGTACTCCTCCAACTTGATATTGACGTGTACAGTTAGCTTTTCAGTGTTACTGGCTAGCCTGAATATTGCACCAGTACGTTAGATTTTGGCCTGTAATCGTTATTCCTGTTGGTTTTAAGCAAATTTTTAGAAAATACAGTTTGTACTGACGACTCACTTGCTGGTTTTTAACTTGCCCTGTATTGAATAGAACGCACATGCGCTCTACGCCGCAGAATATCTGCGTCTCCAGTCGCGAGTACGCTCAATTCTATGCAAGGCGGCGTTTACATTCCACCAACTGGTGCAATATTCAGGCTAAGAAGGCATCTAAATGGTGATTTTCAAGTGTACCAAACTTCCGCTGTTGGCCGTACTGAGACTTTGTGATAATTTTGTTGCTAAAATTGACTGAACCGCCGCACTCGACCCAACTC
>JAHZIU010000291.1 GCA_022601315.1 Betaproteobacteria bacterium | reverse complement strand
TTGACATCTGGATTGTTAGGGGAACAGTATATTGGATTAGCAGCTGGTGGTGATGAGCAAATGCTAGAGGAAGGGGATGTGATTATGAAAACAAATTCTGCTGTTGTGCTGGAAGAAATGATTGGGCGTTTTTTGTTTGATAAGGCGGCTGAGGATGATGCTTTCTGATAATGTGTATCTGTTAAATTTAATTCTTGTTAATATACGCTTATTGTATTTTTATGAAAAATGATGAGGGAACAATGAAAAGATATTTTGGGATAATCGTGCTATTAGTTTCTTTCTTATTGGTGCTCCCTGCCTGGTCGATGGAAAATGCGCCAGATAGACTCGTTGAGAAGACTGTCCAAGAGGTGTTGGAAATAATTGAGACGGATGAATTTATTAGAGGCGGGGATAGAGAAAGAATTTTTGATTTGGTAGAGTATAAAATACTGCCGCACTTTAATTTCACCCGTATGACCCAGCTTGCAATGGGGCGCCACTGGTCAGATGCGGACGCCGAGCAACAAAATGCAATCGTAAACGAATTTCGTACCTTATTGGTGCGTACATATTCAAATGCGTTATCAAATTATCGTGATGAAACGGTAAAAGTAAACCCACTCTCAGAATTGGGTGACAGTGTTGACACCAAAGTTAGAACAATGGTCATTCAAGGAAGTGGAAAACAGCCTGTACCAATTGACTACAGTATGGAGAAAAAACCTGATGGCTGGAAAATTTATGACGTAACCGTGGCGGGTGTTAGCCTAGTTACAAACTACCGCGGGTCATTTAATAGCCAGATTCGCAGAGGTGGTGTAGATGGGTTGATTAAAACATTAACTGATAAGAATAAATCTCTTGAAGGCAAGTAACCAATACCCAAACAACTAATTTCTTGAGATATAAATGATTCACCGGGATGGCAATCAACTTGTGTTACAAGGACCTGTTACAATTGAAAATGTTGTGGAGATGACACAACAAGGGGCTGCTTTGTTTGATGGTAACGATTTAATTGTTGACCTAAAAAATGTGACGGAAGTCGACTCTGCGATTGTTAGCTTGCTGCTCGAATGGTTGCGTATTGCACGCAATCAAAATCACCAATTACAATTTATGCATGTGCCACATAACCTAAACAGTTTAATTCAATTATATGGCGTTACAGAATTAATTCCTTTTTCAATAGATAGCCAACAGACAAGCTGATTTTTAATTATCTTGAGATTTTTGGTTATCACTCGATCATTTCCAATTCGCTTTTTATATGTTGCCAGCGATTGACATTAAACATGTGTCTAAACACTATGGCACATTATGTGCACTGGCTGACATCAATCTTACAATTCAAACTGGAGAATTTTTTGCATTGTTGGGTCCCAATGGTGCGGGGAAAACCACATTAATCAATGTTATTGCGGGACTGGCACTGGCTAATAAAGGCACTGTCTCGGTCATGGGACATGATGTGATTAATCAATATCCCAAAGCGCGCCAGAATCTGGGAGTGGTTCCTCAAGAATTAGTTTTTGATCCTTTCTTTACGGTGCGCGAGACATTGGTTATCCAGTCTGGTTACTACGGTATAAAGAATAATAGTGCCTGGATTGATGAAATCATCCACCACTTATCATTGGATGATAAAGCGAACCAGAATATGAGAACACTGTCAGGGGGTATGAAACGACGTGTTTTAGTAGCGCAAGCACTGGTTCATAAACCACCTGTGATTATTTTGGATGAGCCCACTGCAGGAGTTGATGTAGAACTACGTCAGTCACTTTGGGATTTTATCCAACAATTAAATCAAGATGGTCATACCATTCTGTTGACCACGCATTACTTACAAGAGGCCGAAGCATTATGTAATCGTGTAGCTATATTGAAACAAGGCAGAATGGTCGCTTTGGACAGCATGCAAAATCTAATTGGTAGTGTCGCCGTTGGGTACATTCTTCGACTGAAATTATCAGTATCAATATTGCCAACTGCATTACAAAAATTACAGATATGTTATAACAAAGGCTTACATGATTTAAAGATAGACGATTATGATCAGATCGAATCGGTTTTAGAGATATTGCGTCATGCTGATATCAAGGTGGTAGAAATGCAATTATTGCATCCGGATCTGGAAGAAGTTTTTGTTGGTATGATGAACAAAACTGAAGAAGAGCAGGCATGATTGGATTCTTAACCCTACTGTATAAGGAATTCCTGCGTTTCTGGAAAGTTGGATTCCAAACCATTGCGGCACCGATTGTTTCAACGCTGCTTTACTTATTGGTCTTTTATCATGTCTTGGAAGCGCAAGTTGAAGTGTATCCCGATGTGGCATATACAGTTTTTTTAATTCCTGGTTTAGTAATGATGGCTGTAATACAAAATGCTTTTGCCAATGCCTCTTCAAGTATGATTCAATCCAAGGTTAGTGGAAACATTGTGTTTATTTTATTATCGCCATTGTCATATCGGGAAATATTTTTTGCCTATATTCTTGCCTCAATTGCGCGTGGTTTGTTGGTTGGTGTTGGCGTATATATTATCGCCATTATTTTTTTTGATATTCCAATACGACTTCCAATTTGGGCGCTGTTATTTGTTGTAATGGGCAGTGGGTTATTGGGTGCGCTTGGCGTTATAGCAGGGATCTGGGCAGAAAAATTTGACCAGCTGGCAGCATTTCAAAATTTTATTATTATGCCACTAACGTTTTTGTCGGGTGTTTTCTATTCAATACACTCATTACCATCAATCTGGCAGACTTTATCTCACCTGAACCCTTTTTTTTACATGATTGATGGGTTCAGATATGGTTTCTTTGGTGTGTCGGATATCTCACCATATGTTAGTTTCTCGGTAGTTGCCGCATGTTTTATTATAGTATCAATGCTTGCAATTCAAGTTCTAAAATCAGGATACAAATTGCGCCATTAATTAATTTTTATTATAAATAGATGCAGGAGTGTGATTGTCAAATAATCATGCTGCAGCTGTACAAAAAGGAGATTAAGTTGATTACAGCAGAAAATATTAAACAATCCATCGAGTCATCCTTACCATGTAATCAGGTTCAAGTTGAGGGTGATGACGGTTATCATTTTCATGCAATTATTGTGAGTGATGAGTTTCGCGGTATAAGTATGATCCAGCAGCACCAACTTGTTTATAAGGCTTTGGGAGACAAGATGAAACAGGAAATACATGCGCTATCAATGAAAACATTTACGCCAGAACAATGGTCGGAGCAAGAGTAAAATTAAACCTGATTTTTTCTAAATATGATAGGATATTGTTGTGTTTTGTTGAGGTATTCTGCGCTACATCACTGATATTTAATCAATATTGACGGAGTATATCTATGAAAATTCATGAGTATCAGGCGAAACAGATCTTGCAACAATTTGGTGTTGTTACACCACAAGGAATTCCTTGTTTCAGTGTTGAAGAATCGGTTACCGCAGCACGTGAATTAGGTGGTGATGTATGGGTCGTCAAGGCACAAATTTATGCCGGTGGACGTGGGAAGGGTGGTGGTGTAAAAGTTGCTCACTCTCTTGATGAAGTACGGCAGTATGCAAGCCAAATTCTTAATATGAAGTTGGTTACGCACCAAACAGGGGCGGAGGGGCAAGTTGTCCGTCGATTATTTATTGAGCAGGGTGTTGCCATTGCCAAAGAATTTTATATAGGTATGGTAGTCGATCGAAGCAGCCAATGTGTCTGCTTGATGGCCAGTTCCGAAGGTGGTATGGAAATTGAGCAGGTTGCTGCTGATACACCTGAAAAGATTCATAAGGTTTTTATAGACCCAATAGCTGGTCTCACTAATCAAGAGGCTAAAGAAACAGCAATAAAAATTGGTATTCCTGAGGAAAGTGTAAGCGAAACGGTAACTTTACTGCGTGGCTTATATCAAGCTTTTGACCAAACCGATGCATCATTAGTTGAAATAAATCCATTATCATTGACTACGTCTAATGACGTCATTGCACTGGATGCCAAAATGAACTTTGACGATAACGGTTTATTCCGGCATACAGAAATTTTGGCGTTGCGCGATCTTGATGAGGAAGAACCGCTTGAGATAGAAGCCTCAAAACATGATTTATCGTATATTCCATTGGATGGCAACATTGGTTGTCTGGTTAACGGTGCTGGCTTGGCGATGGCGACCATGGACATCATCAAATTATATGGCGGTAGTCCGGCAAATTTTTTAGATGTGGGTGGTGGAGCCACTGCGGAAAAAGTCACAGAAGCATTTAAGTTGATGTTGCGTAACCCAGAATTACAGGCTATTTTGGTCAATATCTTTGGTGGTATTATGAAGTGTGATGTGATCGCTGAAGGTATAGTGATGGCGGCACGTGAAGTGCAACTGACCGTCCCATTAATTGTTCGTTTGGAAGGCACTAACGTTAAACTGGGTAAACAAATTCTTGAAGAATCAGGTTTAACAATTATCTCTGCAAGTAATATGGCAGATGCGGCACAAAAAGCTGTAACTGCGGCTGCGGAATCCTAAATAACTATTTGAAGAAACACTGCATTATTTTGTTGCCCCTTCATCAACAATTGTAGGAGTTGTATTCATGTCAATCCTGATCAATCGAAACAGCCGTATCATGACACAAGGTATTACCGGGAAAACAGGACAGTTTCATACCCGGTTATGTCGAGAGTATGCAAATGGAGAAAACTGTTTTGTAGCAGGTGTGAATCCAAGAAAGCCTGGCGAAAACTTTGAAGGTATCCAAATATATGCCACAGTCGATGAGGCAAAGCAAGCCACAGGTGCAAATGTTTCGGTAATTTATGTTCCACCCCCTTTTGCTGCGGCTGCTATTGATGAAGCGGTGGAAGCAGGAATAGATTTGGTGATCTGTATTACGGAAGGAATACCAGTGCGCGACATGATTCGGACGCGCTACAAAATGAAAGATAGCAATACGGTTCTAATTGGACCAAATTGTCCGGGGATTATTACACCGGATGAAGTAAAAATTGGCATTATGCCGGGTTATATTCATAAAAAAGGACGCATTGGTGTGGTTTCGCGTTCAGGCACATTGACCTATGAAGCTGTTGCGCAGCTCATGGCGTTGGGTCTGGGTCAATCAACTTGTATCGGCATTGGAGGAGACCCGGTGAATGGTTTGAAGCATATTGATGTTATGAAGCGATTTAATGAGGATGATGAAACTGATGCGGTATTGATGGTTGGTGAAATTGGTGGAACGGATGAAGAAGAGTGCGCATATTGGGTTAGAGACAATATGCAAAAGCCAGTAGTTGGTTTTATTGCTGGCGTTACAGCACCGCCAGGTAAACGTATGGGCCATGCTGGAGCAATTATTTCAGGTGGTAAAGGCACTGCGCAAGAGAAGCTGGCTGTGATGGATGCATGCGGAATTAAGGTGACAAAGAATCCTGCAGAAATGGGTAAATTATTAAAATCCACTTTATAAGTTTGTTTCCTTAATTGATTTTTTTATTGTATTAAAATATTAGAAGTAAAGAGCGCTATATGCATTTTAAGTTATTTTTTTCCTTAATTTTTGTTGTTTCAGTACTTGCAAGTTGTGCAATATTTGAACCTGCGCAACGACCTCCTGAAAATATAGAACGACCTCCCGGTCCTTTACCAGCTAGTACACGGCCAACCTATAATCTTTCTGGTTATCCACCAGCAACAAGAGAGGGTTATATAGATGGTTGTGAAACAGCCAAGAAATCGGAATTCGGTTTTAAAGATACAGACCGCTATGAGTCAGACGGCCAGTATCGTATGGGCTGGGACGATGGGTTTGATTTGTGCCATGGCGAATAAAAATGCCTGAGCATGCAGTGTCATAAGATCATACTCACATTAATTCTTGTTACGCTATCAATACCGGCGTTTTCAAGTGCGTTGTTACCACCGGTCGTTCAGCAAAAACTTGAACGGATCGGTGTTCCGAAATCTGCAGTAGGTGTTTATATCAGTGAAGTTGGCAGTGAGAAGCCAATTTTATCGCTTAATTCCGATGTTGCCATGAATCCCGCATCGGTCATGAAGTTGGTGACCACATATGCAGGTTTGGAAATCCTCGGCCCTGCGTATAATTGGCACACAGTATTATATGCGAATGGCCAGATAACGGATGGTGTACTGCATGGAGATTTAGTTATTAAAGGGTATGGTGACCCGAAGCTGGATCTGGAGAATTTCTGGTTACTAATCCACCGATTACGCCAGACAGGATTACGGGAAATCACGGGCAATCTAATTCTTGATCATACCCATTATGATATACCAAACGATGATCCTGGTGCCTTTGATGGGCAGCCTTATCGTACATACAATATTATTCCAGAAGCTTTACTGATAAATTATCGAACCACAGCAATAATACTTACACCCCAATCTGATAACAATACTGTTCGCGCAACTGCAGATCCGCTTCCAGATTCCCTGGTATTGTTGAATAACCTTAAATTGACACAAGGTGCCTGCGGTAATTGGCGTAATACATTAAACGTTGAAATTCATGCTGATCACGATGAGGGCAAAAAAAAGTTAGTTATTCTTAATGGCAGTTATTCTG
>JAHZIU010000036.1 GCA_022601315.1 Betaproteobacteria bacterium | reverse complement strand
GCCAACTAATTCCTGAATACTCTCTTGGCGGCCATAAATTTGTCCAAGAACTTCAGTGCTTGCTTCTACCAGTATCTGTAAACGTACCGGCTCATGTATCTCAACCATTTGCTTTGGTAAACCTGTTCTTAAATCGCTACTAGTGCCTTCCATGACACCAAATAAACCGGTTATATTGTGCGGAATTTTAGTACCACAGCCAAAACGCTCATTATCAATTGTTGAAAAATAGTATTCCAAATTAATACCAGCACCAACAGGTCCTACAGCAAGCAGTAAATTTTCCAAAAATTTGCCTTCGGGATCCTGGGTAGCATCATAAGATATAAGAAAAGGTCGCCTATCGAGAAATATGCCTTGTGACACTGAACGTCGTCCAACAATAGCAGAAGCATTCGTTGCATGGCCATACTCAGGACGTACCTGACTTAAATCATTAGAACGCAAATGCACATGCTCTATACCTGCTGCCGGTGTTTTAGGATTCTTTGCAGAAAAGAAACGTCGGCAACGCTCATGGGCTGATGCATCCCTTGCTTTGATAAGGTCGTCTCTGAGCTTTTCGTAACATGGTTTTAGGTTCTCCGGTATATCTTCTACGTCATACCAAGTAACAACATCACTGCAAGTGTCATGTTCAGCACCCACAAACCATGTATCGTCTGGAATATTAATACCATTTTCTGCCAATAATTTACGTATGACCGGACGATTAACCATAGCGGCAAATAAACGTGCATTAGGACCGCCGCGTTTACCGCTACAGGCACCACAATCATGTGCTGCTTCATGTGGATTGTTCTGACTTGTTGAGCCATGCGCCATTAAACTCACAATATTTGAAAATCCATACGTTAACCCAGTAGTACGCAAGAATGCTGTCACCTTGTCTGCCTGTTCTTTATCAGTAAAACCCAGGCGCGGATTTTCAGGTGTTGCCGGTGTATTTGGATCAACTGCAGTAAACAACAGTTCAGTAGGCACTTTTGTATCGATACTTTGTCGTATTGAGTTATTGAATGCTAAAAGATACTTCGGCAAAAATGTTCTGCCAAGCAAACTAACAAATACAAATGGGGCAATTACATCAATGATGGCATGAGACCAAATCAGACTGCGACGCAATGACTGATTCATCATATAAGCAAATTTTTGAAAGAAATTATGCCCTGAGTTGTGTTTTTCTACAATTTGTTCAGTACCCTTCCTAGGTACTTCATCGACATCATGTGATGGAACAACCACGATTGGGCACAATGCCGCTCTATGATGGTCATCAAGCCCTTTATAATTCATTGGAAGACCGTAAAACCCAGCAGCACCTAATGTCTCAATCGCGGGATTTAACTCTTCCAATTGACGGCGTATACTTTCTTCACGTTCGTCAATACAAAAAACGACTTGCGCCTCAGGTCTAATATCTCGTTTTGCCCATCGCCCACGTTTAAGATTAGCATTTATAGACTCGAAGAAATCTTCTCTGTAGTGATATTCGTAAGCATAAAGCCAAACTTTACTTCGCTCTGGCGCTGTAAATTTATCAAGAATTTCAAGTGTTTTTACCAGATCATTTTTCTGTAAACCTCGAATATCATTACCATTCAATCCCAAATACTGGCACAAACAAAATAACCGCCATCCACTATTGTAAGCAGTATGTTCTGAGAAATCTTGTGCCATAGGACTACATTCCCATGTCCACACCAAATCAGCCAAATTTTCCCACTCACTCTTACTTTTTCGTTCGGAGCCGGTCCTTAAGATAAGATCCTTTGCCGAAAGCGTTAGATACTCTGGTAACTTTCCTTGATATAGCCGCCTACGAACCATAAATTCAGACAAATTTTTACGGAAATAATATTGCAATGATCCTAGTCTTGCCTCAATTCCCCAATGATCATGACATGCTTGATTAAGCCATAACCGGTCAAGTGTCAGACGAATGGCCAAATAATCACTCAAATGTAATTCCGCATTATTATCAGTATGATAAGAAGGATTATGCTGGCGCCAATTAATCAGTCCAGACCAACCGGGTATTTCAAGTGCAAGACGTTGCAAATAACCTTCCCATTTTTCTTCAGGAATCTCAAGATTTGTTAATTGCTGAATAATACAATCCACCGCATCTTCTGGCGTCTCAGATACAATCTTTTGCCACTCTGGCAAATCGTGTAAAAAGGAATTAGCGTCATATTGAGCACATGATCTCCAAGCAGCGTAAAGTCCCAACTTGTTACGTTCTGGCAATTGCCATGCAGCTACGCCTTCATCCATCACAGAAGCGCAAATGCGAATCAATTGTGGGCGAATTGAATAAAGAATATCAATACCACTGAGCGCCATAACAAAACCACGCAAAGTGATTTTGTCTCCTATTTGCGCAAACAATTCATCCAGTTCAGCCTCAGCTGCTAACCTTACTTTTTGATGGACAGAAACACCTTCCTTTCCTGTACTTTGAGCATTAATTTTTTCAATCCATTTCCGGGCATGCTCCTCAGACAAATCAAGCATATTTTCAGGATGAAGATC
>JAHZIU010000290.1 GCA_022601315.1 Betaproteobacteria bacterium | reverse complement strand
TCAAACAGCAGAAATTTTGCATGAATCATATAATGAATAAGTCAATAATTATTTTAATTCTGCTCTTATCTGCATGCACGAATCTCAGCGGCCCCAAAGAAAACCCTCTATTGTATACTGAAAACCTACACGGCGACCATTCCGCCTTAGCACACTGTGTTGTAAACATGCTGCATGCGGACCCGCGGTGGTTCATGCGAATCCTGCATTACAAATTCTGGATATATCCAGATATTACAACATCTGAGGTTTACGCATATGACACAAGGTTTCTACCGGGTATCTATCCGAGTAATTCACCCAGAAATCCTGACGCAGTACTTGATTATGCCGACCCTTTCCCCGAAATTGTACCTCATACTCACAAACCTGTTGACACAAACGCAAAGGCCATAAAATTTGTTTTGTCGTTAAAACAAACAGATGCAATGGCTACCCATGCCACAATAAGCGGTGATAAATTTGTGGGCGGCATCACTTGGAAATTCTTGCAAGCTTGCGTAGCTTTGGAATGATGCTTTTACTAAAGAGCTGCTTGCAAGGAAATAATTGCCAGAAAGATTAATCCAGCTGTTGTTCCAATAGTATTATTTGGGCAATGATCCAATCCAGGTTTTTCTAAAATTCAACATAATGTGAAAATTCGCGCACTAATGCCTCATTCTGAAAAAAGGTGATATCCCATAACCGCTGTCGTAATGGTTATTTGGCCGATATGATTGGTGACGAAATGATGGCTGTGGATTTAGCCAGAGTACTTAATTCTTATGATTGAACTATTAGCCAATCACTCCCTATGCGGTCTTTTAGCCAGTTTGCGTTGCAGTGTACGACGGTGCATATTTAGGATTCTTGCCGTGACAGATATATTGTTATCATTCTCAGCAAGGATACGATGAATATACTCCCACTCAAGTCGCCCAACTGATAATGGATTCGCACTAATTGGTGTTTCGGTATCACCCGCTGTGCGCTCAAACGCAGTCATAATTTCGTCGGCATCAACAGGTTTCGCAAGGTAGTGTGTAGCGCCAAGCTTGATGGCTTCGACCGCTGTTGCAATACTGGCATAGCCCGTTAGCATAACAATGCGTGTTCCTGGGTCCAGTATTTTTAGTTTTTCGACCAAAACCAATCCAGATTCATTGGCTAATTTAAGATCGATAATTGCATATTCAGACGTAGAATTTGAAGCAAATGCTAAGGCCTGCTCAATATCATACGCACAAGTCACACTGAACCCACGCTTGGTCATGGCTTTTGTCAATACATCACAAAAAACATGATCATCATCAACGATCAATAAACTAGGACACTCATCAGTATCCACCAAAGGTTGTTCGTTTGTCATACTGTTGATATCACTCATAGTGATGATTTTATTAGTGGGATGGTGACTTGCGTGCAAGCGCCGCCGTCTTCAAGATTAAATAACCGAACACTGCCACCAAATCGTTCAATATTTGCATTCGCTAGAAACAAACCAATGCCAAAACCCTGCCCAGGTGCTTTATTGGTAAAAAAAGCCTCGCCTGCGCGTTGTATCGCCTCGGTAGAAAGTCCTTCCCCATCATCAACAATTTCCAGATACAATTCATCGTTGTCCCATTTACTTTTAATATCAACAAATTTTGAAGAAGCATCCGCTGCATTATTCAGTAAATTTAATATGGACTGGCTAAGCAGCTGATTATCCATGATCTTTGGTGCTGGCTTTGAACCATTGCATTGATAGGAAAATTTAGCAGTCGGGCGTATCAATTCCCATTTATTTAAAACCTCTCGTAGAAACTCATCAACAGGCTGCCCGTTGCCCTCTTCTGCTCTTGTTTGCCCGGCTTTAGCAAGGAGCTGCGTTAACGTTTGTTTACAATGGGTAATTTGGTCACGCAAAATATGGATGTTATTCTGAAACTCGGTATTATTGGTATATTCTTTTTGTAATTCACCGGTAATGACCGCCATCGTTGAAAGCGGAGTACCAAGTTCATGCGCCGCACCGGCTGCTAGCGTTCCGAGTGCAATAATCTGCTCACTATGTAAGGCTTGCTCACGCGCTGCGGCAAGATCACGGTCACGTTCTCGTATCGAAGTACTCATTTTGACGACAAACCAAGCAATGATTACGGTACTTAGTACAAATGCCAACCACATGCCCGAAACATGTAAATTAAACTCGGCCAAATGTTTACTGTGATCATGAGGTAGTGGTATGTATTCAAACAATAATATTGTATAACAACAAATGGTTATAATTGCCATAACCCACGTGTATCGCCATGGCAAAGTGGCTGCTGCAATTGTTAATGGCAACAAATACATTGATATAAATGGATTGGTCGAGCCACCACTAAAATACAATAATGCACTTAAAGCGAAAACATCAATTAACAATTGCAAAAAAAATTCAGTATTGGATACTGGCCATTTTCGGTATAGGCGTATCCAGGTCAATAGATTTAGCGTTGCGAGTATTGCAACCACGAAAATCATTTGCGTCCAAGGTATTACGATATCAATCATCAGATATACCAAGGCAAATGTCAGGCACTCCGCAAAAATAGCAATATTTCTGAGCAAAAACAGACGCTGCAGGTTTTTGCTAAGTGGGGATTGACTGAGATCACTAAACATTCTTTAAATATATTGATTTACAGTAGATTATTAAGAAGTGTATCTTGCCTATTGTTGACATTAAAACACGAGCAAGTTAAAAGCAGCGTGTAAAGCTTTAAACACAAATGATTCTGTTGCACAGTTTATTCAGTAGTCGTTGATTATAAGGTATACAAACAGAAGTCAGACTAACAGAGTTTTCGAGAATAGTAAGCGTAGCGAAGGAAAGCAGTTTAAAGACAGATTTTATGATCATTTGAGGTAAACAGTTATTCTATTTTCGAACAGCCACCTCCTAGCCTGAATATTACACCAGTACGTTAGATTTTGGCCTGTAATCGTTATTCCTGTTGGTTTTAAGCAAATTTCCAGAAAATAAAGTTTGTACTTACAACTTACTTGCTGGTTTTTAACTTGCCCTGGATTGAATAGAACGCACATGCTCTCTACGCCGCAGAATAACTGCGTCTCCGGTCACGAGCACGCTCAATTCAATACAAGGCGACGTTTAAATTCCACCAACTGGCGCAATATTCATATATGGACTCCTCCCGTTTTGCAAGCAAATTTCAGTTCTAACATTAAGGTGCGACTGCATACGTATATTCGGCCTCTTAGCTGAGCATTATTGCTCGGACCATAATGGGCTATTCGCGCGTCTTGT
>JAHZIU010000289.1 GCA_022601315.1 Betaproteobacteria bacterium | reverse complement strand
TTTGAGTTCGGAAGCAAATCCTGAAATTTGTTTTATAGATGCTGTGGTTTGTGTTGTTCCTTTCGTTGCCTGACGAGTGATATGCAAGATTTCCTCCATATTCTCAACTACTTTATTTGCTGCTTGTGTTTGCGCGTGGGTTGTATCAAAAATACTGGTGACAAGTTGTGCCAGTTGTTTCGAGACTTCTTCAATTTCTTCTAGAGCCTGGCCTGCTGCATCAGAGCGTTTTGCCCCATTTGCGACACCCAATGTGCTGCGTTCCATAGCAGCAATGGTATCCTGTGTATCGCCTTGAATCGTTCTGATCAGTCCACTGATTTGTTTGGTTGCTTCAGCCGAACGTTCAGCCAAGCGCTGCACTTCTTGTGCAATGACAGTAAATCCACGTCCTGCTTCACCTGCTGCGGTTGCTTGCAGTGCTGCATTCAGTGCCAATACATTGGTTTGCTCCGTAATATCTGATATTAAAGCAACAATCTCGCCGATTTCTTGTGAGCTTTCTCCAAGTCGCTTAATGCGTTTAGAAGTGTCTTGTATGTGCGTGCGAATTTCATTCATGCCGGTAATAGATTCACGCACAGCTTTATTTCCTTTTTCAGCAGTGGCTAACGATTGTTTTGCGACTTTGGCTGATTCTGTGGCGGTGTCAGATATTTCACTAATCGATTCAGTCATACCCAATACTGCAATGGTCGTTTCTTCTATTTTGAGGGACTGTTGTTGCGCAGCAGTTAACAATTTGGAGGAAACATTTTGTGCTAGATTGGAAGCTTTGACAACGTTGGCACTGGCTTTATTAACCCGCCCGACCAGCGTGTGCAGTTCCTCGACCGTGTAATTAATTGAATCTGAGATTGCGCCGGTAATATCTTCTGTGACGACTGTGCGTGCAGTAAGATCGCCATCAGCTATTTTTTTCATGTCATCCAGAAGCCGCAGTATGGCCTTCTGCGTTTTCTCTATTTCATTTTGACTGGCGAGTAATTGGTGGTTCGTGTTTTTGCGTAATGCGCTGGAAAATAAGAATAAAGCCAAAATAGCGCAAACGCCAGATGCATATGTCACCATATTCAACGAAGATATGCTTTTGAGATCTTGTACTTGTAGTTCATCATCAAGCGTTGTGGCCAAACTTAATAAAACCTCGCTATTTTTTATAATCTCATTAGCAGCAAATTTGATGTTGATGATGCCTGATATATGCTCTTGAATAATTCCAATGTGACTTTCAAAATTACTAAAGAGTGCACTGATTTCAGATAATTTCTCTAAAGAAGACTGGTCATCGATTGAGATGAGACTTAATCCATTATTGCCTTGATGAAGCGCTTGAATAATTGTTGAGAAGCGCTGGCGATCTTGTGACAATTGGCCTTTGATTTCCGCGATTGGGAATGCGCTTGGGAAAATAGAATTGACACTTTTTGTTACGTTCTGGGTCAATGCTTTCATGGTTTCAACTGCAATAATCTCATTGGATGCATGATCGATTTTTCGTAAATGCTCAGTTAACTGTTCCATTAATTGAGATAATTGTTTGTTGGCAACATTAATTTCATTGATTACACGACCCAGATAGATAAGTGTATCCTGATTGGTAATGATTAGATTTATCTTCTTTTCTGCCTGTTGCCAATTACTAATGTAGTTTTCGAGATGTGGGCGGGTGATATTATTCTGAATTGGTGAGACTTTAGCATTGCGATAAGGGCCACCTTGAGATAGTAGTACTACAAAATGATTATGTTGGTTCTGACTGTCTTGTAGTTGTGTAAAAGCACTTTGATGCCCCAATAATGCTTGTTGCGTTGCTTTACTCAAGCGTTGATCATGCATTTGTACGCGGGCAAGAATTTCCAATTGGGCAGAATTTTGTCTGGTTTTTTGTGCGCTAATGACAAGTGTGATTAATACAACCAGAAGGGATAGGATAAACAGGCCGCCCAGGATCCAGAGTTTTTTTGCGGCAGGTTTGTGGCTTAAATTTTTTTCTCTCGTAGATGAGGCTTTAACGGGCAGATTTTTTTTCTTTTCTTTGCCAGAAGTTATTCTAAAGTTTGAAAAAATACTTGCCATTTATTTCTCTACTTTTCAAAAAGAATTAGTTTCCCGGGTTGCCCCGATTGTAGATGAAAAATATTGTTAGCTACTGATTAATTTATCGAATATTTCATAGCATAACTGCAAATAAGTAAAGTACAAAACAGGATAAGAGCCAATAAAAGATAGTTATTAGCCTATCAGACATTAGTTTGTTAATTAATCAACATTTTCTTAGTTATCACCCCATAAATAGTTTATAGGCAGGGTTTTTACTTTCATCCCAATAGCGATATCCCAGTTGATCTAGAAAAACTTTAAAATCAGATTTTCCCTCTGGTGGAACCTGCAGGCCGATTAGTACGCGGCCATAGTCTGCACCATGATTACGATAATGAAATAGTGTGATATTCCAGCTATGGCTCATTTTATTTAGGAAATCCATAAGTGCGCCGGGACGATCTGGGAATTCAAAGCGATAAAGAATTTCATTTTTTACTTCATTGGCATGTCCGCCTACTAAATGGCGGATATGCAGCTTTGCCATTTCGTTATTACTCATATCCTCGGTAGGCAGGCCTTTTTGCTTGAGTTTCGTTATTAACTCTTCTGCTTCATTTCGGTTGCGTATCGAAACACCTACAAAAACATGTGCTTCTTTAGGGTTGGCATAGCGGTAGTTAAATTCAGTAATGCTTTTTTTACCCAGTAACCGGCAAAATTTCTTGAAGCTGCCTGGTTTTTCCGGGATTGTGACCGACATAACCGCTTCACGGTGTTCGCCAATTTCAGCGCGTTCGGAGATATGGCGTAGACGGTCAAAATTCATGTTGGCACCAGAAGCGATGGCGATCAGCGTTTTATGATGAATGTTTTCCCGTTCAACATAAGCCTTTGTTCCTGCAATAGAGAGCGCGCCTGAAGGTTCCAAAATAGTACGGGTATCTTCAAAAACATCCTTAATGGCCGCACAAATTGCATCTGTATCCACCAGAATGACTTCATCAACTAATTCACGCGCAATGCGGAAAGTTTCTTTGCCGACTTGCCTGACAGCGACACCATCCGCAAATAATCCAGCGCGTGCCAATTTAATACGCCGACCGCTTTGTAAGGAACGATGCATGGCATCTGCATCGACAGGTTCAACACCGATAATTTTGATACGAGGATAAAGTCTTTTGACATAAGCAGCGATACCCGCAATGAGTCCGCCGCCGCCAATGGGTACAAAAATTGCGTGAACATCGCCGGTATATTGGCGCAAAATTTCCATGCCAATTGTGCCCTGGCCGGCGATAACATCTGGATCGTCATAAGGATGAATAAAAGTGGATTGATGCTCTTTTGTTAGTGTAATTGCGTGTTCATAGGCCTCATTATAGGAATCGCCATGTAGTGACACCGTTGCACCGCGCGCTATAACAGCCTGGACTTTGATTTGCGGCGTGGTGCTTGGCATAACAATCGTGGCACAACAATCCAGTTTCTTGGCAGCTAATGCGACGCCTTGCGCGTGGTTGCCAGCAGATGCAGCGACAACACCATGTTGACGGACTTCAGGTGCGAGTTTCATCATTTTGTTGTATGCGCCGCGCAGCTTGAAAGAAAAAACTTGCTGTAGGTCCTCCCGCTTTAATAGCACCCGGTTATGGATACGTTCGGATAAGTTAGCCACATAGTCTAATGGTGTTTGCTCGGCCACATCATAAACCTGGGCGGTGAGAATTCTTTCAAGATAGTCGTTTTTCATAAGCATTTGCAGGGAGATCGAGATGGCATAAAAGGTATTTTAGTCTGAAATTAAAAGGTTAAGATATACATTATGAATTCAAAAGTAAGTTTCTCCATGCATCCAATGCGTGTAATATGTTTTGAGCCTGTGTATTATCGTTCTTTTCGGTACGTAATAAATTAATTTGTTCAGTATATTCTTTTAAGGTGATGCTATTGCCGCCATCAAGTTGTGTTAGGCGCTGATGGCGAAAATGTTTCCATCGTTCAGTTTGCTCTGATGT
>JAHZIU010000288.1 GCA_022601315.1 Betaproteobacteria bacterium | reverse complement strand
TATTTTTCTGGATCAATTAACTCTGGGTGATGAAATCGAAAGCGAAAGTGCTCTGGACGTTCCACTGGGGCTTGCTATTGCGATACTAAAAAACTCACGCGGTGAAATAGATATTCATCTTCCCGTAAAAGGATCGCTCAATGACCCTCAATTTAGTATCGGCGGTATAGTTTTCGATGCCTTTACAAATCTTTTAACAAGAGCGATTACTGCGCCATTTTCATTGTTAGGTTCAATGTTAGACGGCGAAGACGAATTATCTTCAATCGAATTCACACCGGGATTTGCACAAATCGACGATAAGGCAGCTAAAAGCCTCAGGACGCTCTCCGAGGCATTAATTGACAGGCCTGCATTAAGCTTGGATATTGCTGGGCACATAGACCCTCTGACAGATAACGAAGGTTTGAAGTTAGCCATCATGCAACGCAAAATAAAAGCATTAAAATTGGCAGCAGATGCTAAAAAAGGTCAATCTGGAGGATCATTGGACGATGTTGAGCTGACGCCAGAGGAATACAGTAAATACCTGGAGCAAGTCTATAAAAAAGAGGATTTTGAAAAACCTACCAATCTAATCGGTCTGACTAAATCAATTCCGGATGATGAAATGGAGCAACTAATCCTTTCGAATACTGTAGTGACGCAAAGTAAGTTAATCGACTTGGCAGAACGCCGTGCCATTGCTGCACAAAACTGGTTAATCACTGAAGGTATGATTTCTGCTGATAGAGTTTTTGTTTTAGGAATGCGTGAAAATGAGGATAGTGAAGATAAAAAACCAGGTAATCGTGCAGAGTTTATATTGAAGTAAGTATGAGTTATTTGTGTCAATGTACAACACACATTCGGATTTATGACTAATTGCACAGGAAGTAATAATTTGTGAGCAATTATCAAAGACCACTACACTCTTATTGGATCATCTGGATAACTCGATTGATCGAAAAAAGGCGACATCGCATATACAAATTCTCCTTGATTTAAACTAAAAAGAACTATTGCATTTTTTAAACTTACCTTCTTCACTGACCTTATCAAAATAACGATCTGTTGAACATTATTTTTGCTGCGGATTATCAAAAGCTAGAAAGGTATTACTTACAGGCGACCCGCATATTGTCTTAAAATTTGTTTTTTTACGATTAAATCTCCAGTCCGAATTTCTGTATTCCACGCTTTAAGACTTATACTATTACTATCGGTATGCTTTAGCGCGTCATGATTGCGTATACCCTTCCGCGTTGATTTGGCCCAAACCTATATTTCTTCATCCAGATAAAGCATATCCGACAAACACCTTAGCCAGCCATCCTCTCTTAAAAGGCTGTGTTTTAAATTGGATCTGGGCATATACCGCAAACATACTCATTTAACGGGTAGCCGGTAACAGTTGGTTCAGCAAACAACCTTAGGTTTTAAATGGAACAGCACAAAGTTCACACGGTGAAGCACCATGGATCTTCAATCCATATGTAATTGACATTATTTATAATTCTGAAGTTTTTTAATGCAACTTAACACAGACCTGCATAACCACTTTAGCAACGCTAATCTGAATATTGCACCAGTACGTTTGATTTTGGCCTGTAATCGTTACTCCTGTTGGTTTTTAGCAAATTTTTAGAAAATACCGTTTGTACTTACGTACTCACTTGCTGGTTTTTAACTTGCCCTGTATTGAATAGAACGCACATACTCTCTACGCCGCAAAATAACAGCGTCTCCGATCGCAAGCACGCTCAATTCAATACAAGACGGTGTTAAATTCTCACCAACTTGTGCAATATTCAAGATAACCTTGGGTATACATCAAACTATACAATTTCATTTGCAATCAATTTGATTGTAATTTCGTAATAATACTATTTAGGGATCAGCGTTAAAACTTGAACAACCTTTGATGTATTCAAGATATAATAACCTCCAAAATGTATTTTATCAACGAGACCGCAAAAGGTTTCACGTGAAACATACCTGAAAAGCACCCATGCTAATAATGTAGTTTTAACAAGAAAATAGCAAAAAGACATAAGCATATATGAGTGAAAATAATAATTTTGAAATTATAGTCGTAGGTGGCGGACATGCAGGCACAGAAGCGGCACTCGCTGCGGCACGCATGGGTCATAATACATTACTGCTTACGCATAATATCGAAACAATTGGCCAGATGTCATGTAATCCATCAATTGGAGGAATTGGCAAAAGTCATTTAGTAAAAGAAGTCGATGCTTTGGGTGGCGCAATGGGCATTGCAACCGATGAAGCGGGAATTCAATTTCGCACACTCAATTCCAGTAAAGGACCGGCAGTGCGTGCTACGCGCGCGCAAGCGGACCGTGTTTTGTACCGTCAAGCAATACGCAGACGAATCGAAAATCAAGCCAATCTCTCAGTTATGCAGCAAGGTGTGGATGATCTGATTATTGATGGCAATCGCATTGTCGGTGTTGTGACGCAGCTTGGTATCCATTTTTTAGCAAAAGCAATTATATTAACCGTTGGAACATTCCTTGCTGGTTTAGCACATATCGGCAAAACCAGCTTCAAAGCCGGTAGGGCAGGTGATGCGCCTGCAGTAACTTTAGCGCAGCGTCTACGTGATATGGATTTTCCAGTTGGTCGTTTAAAAACAGGAACACCGCCACGAATTGACGGACGATCAATGGATTATTCTAAATTGGCAGAACAACCTGGCGACCAACCGATACCAGTCATGTCTTTTGTCGGACATCAAACACAACACCCACAACAAATTTCATGCTGGATTACAAACACAAATAATGAAACTCACAATATCATTCGTGAGGGGTTATCCGAGTCACCCATGTATTCTGGGAAAATTGAAGGGATCGGCCCCCGGTATTGTCCTTCTATTGAAGATAAGGTCGTACGATTCTCTGCAAGAGAATCACATTCTATATTTCTTGAACCTGAAGGCTTGGATACCAACGAAATTTATCCTAATGGGATTTCCACGAGTTTACCTTATGAT
>JAHZIU010000287.1 GCA_022601315.1 Betaproteobacteria bacterium | reverse complement strand
CGAGGATTTATTTTTAGACAAAGTTTGATAAAAAAGGCCACAATGATGATTGTGGCCTTTTTTATCATAGATATGTGACTATCAATATCGCCATTGAAGCTGGAAGCGCATAATGTTCGCATTATTAACTTGCTTCAAAGTTTTGACATTGGTTCTATCCATATTGGAATAAGCAGCAACTAATTCTATCTGCTTATTTACCTGCCATTCAAGGCCAACCTCAGTTTCCCTGACACGGCTGAATGGTGTATTGGTTGTGTCTTTCTCCGCACCATTGTATTTTTGCCATTTAACATAGGGAATCCAGGTACCCCAACTGTTATCAATTTTATACATGGCCTGTACGTAACCACCATTAATTGAACCGGACTCAATTTGAGTACGATCAGCACTGAGTTGTGGCGATCGCCCCCAGTTCCATTCTGTCTGGAAGCCGAACGGTTGAGGATATAGAACAGCGTGAAAACCGATGCGCTCGTCTCGATGACCTTTGTTATTGAAAGTTGGGTTATTGATGATACCGGCATCAATATTTGTTCCGACCCGCGGCACAAATTTACCGGTGTAGCCATATACACCTGTTTCAAAAATCTGACCATTACTAAACTGGAATGGATAAGTTACCCGTGCAGCAAGATGAACATTATCATTCTCGTCTCTTTCGTTAATACCTTGACCTGTGTAGGCACCAAAACCGATAACGCCATAATCGCCTGAGCCTTTTAAATTACTTCGTAAGTAACTAAAGCGTTTTTGAATATGCTCAGGTGTCCAATAAAAGAAGATGCCTGTATCACGTTCGTTTCGCACCCCGCTACTTAATGCATCCGCACGTTCCAAAGCTAAACGGTCACGACTGGATTGTAAAAGTTCGAAACTGTTCGGTATCTTGGAAAGACCTGGGCGAATACGAAATTCTTTCTTTTTATCAAAATAGATATCGCCATACATATCACGAACACCAACGGTTCCTCCGGCGAATTCGGTTTGCATATAAATTTTCAAATGATCACTGACATCGCCTTGAAATACCAGGCGGGCGCGTCGAATGAAGAAGTTGGTATCTTCTTCAATTGCTTTGTCACCTGGAGAGGCAAGTCCTTGGAAATCACCGGATAATCCTGCACCTTGACGGAACTGTGTGTAACCTCCAATCTTGATTCGGTCATACCATTTTTTTTCTTCTTTCTTGGAGGATTCTGTTTTTGCAATAGTTTCTTCGTTTTGTTGAGCAACTTCCTGAATCACTTTTTGTTGCTCTTCAATGCGTGCCTCCATTGCTTTAAGTTCTTCCATTTTTTGATCAAGCTTATTTTCAACTGCTTTCACTTCCTCTGGAGATTGCGCGTTGTCAGATTCATCAACTTGTTTGAATGTGCCCAACTTTACGCGGTTCTTACCTGGTGATGTGTAGACTTGTTCTGTGTCCGGGTCAACGTAAAGTGTTAGCGCATGCACTGGTATTACAACACTACTCAGTAATGCTATTGTGGTAATTGAAAACACAGCGGATATGAATCTTTCGGTCAGCGTTGATCTGGCCTTATTCAGTGCAGTTTGTTTCATTTTTTCTCCAAAGAAATTACTTGGAGGCTAGGTTATTACATTTGTGTTACAGTTTTATTACATGGATCTGATTGTGAAATAATTGTTTTTACAAGGTTTGAAATTTGAAACGGTCGGCGATAAATTCAATCCTAGTTTGGGGCGTGAGCTTGCATGCTGAATTTAGGATTGAGGAAGTATCTGTTGTTTCTGCCCATTTTGCATTGGTAGGCTCGGTGGGGAAGTGATGGATCTTGTATGATCAGGAATAGATAGCATCAAGTTGCGTAACACCGTACAAGTAATACTGCAGATAATGCTGTAGGTTGGAAATAAATTAGAAGCTGGTCCCTAAGAAAGTCAATGAACTCAATGCTATTGCCATAACGTCCATCTATGTAAATGGTAACGACGTGAAGTGAAAGATTAGTTTTATCTGGTTGGGGCTAGAAATGCTTGAAAAGAAAAACGCCTCTTCAGTTTTTTTGGAGGCGTTATTGAGTTTTGAGCTAGGTTAATTTATTAATGGCCTGATTCCCGCATATGTATAATTGCTTCCTGCGTATGTTTGGTTGCTACTTCGGCATGACCAGCTTCAGCGTGTACAATCGCTTCTTCTAGGTGTTTAATTGCTTCCTCCATATGCTTATGGGCTTCAGCATGTTCATTTTTTGCTTCTTTAGCATGTGCCAGACTTTCTTTGGCATGCTTAAGTAATACCTTGGCATGTCCATCTTCTCCATGCGCCTGAGCTTTTCCTGCATGTTCCATTGCTTCTGAAGTATGTGCAGCGTCACCTGCATATGTTTGGCCACTGAGGAAAAGTGCTAAAATTCCAAATGCAAAAGTAGTTGAAATAGATTTCATATAGTACTCCTTGCTTTGTTTGTTATTCGTTATGCTAATACATATATCAACTGTAGCTCGTACGTATTAACTTAAACTCGTGCTGTCAAAAACAATTATTTTCCAAACTGCACTTAGGTTCAGTTATATCACAAATTTGCAGAAGATATAACGTCTTTCTTTGAGTCTAAAGAAAATTATTTTCCGTTCTGATCTTTTAACGTTAAGATCTTTCATAAATTCAATATACTGCCCTTTGGTGAGATGCATAAAGTTTTTCCTGTTTTTTGAACTGGTAGCAGGCACGCATTGTCGCAAGTACCTGGATGTCGGGCAAAAAGAAACAGTACCGGCATTATGAGATTTCATAAAAACCAGAAATAACCCCTTTATAGTCTTCTTGATAGTAAAAATTGATGAACATCTTATGATAAACTGGATTAGAATTGACGACTTCTAATTTAACCCCACTCGGTAGCATGCAATCAGAAAACTTGATCGAGATCAGCGATCTGAATTTTTCCTATGATTCACGTTCTATTCTAAAAGGCATCAATATGACTATGCCACGTGGTAAAGTGGTTGCCATTATGGGTGGTAGTGGGTCAGGCAAAACAACTTTGCTGAGATTGATCAGTGGTGCAATTCAACCGTCATCCGGCTATGTTAAAGTAGCAGACCAGGTTATACATGAGCTTGATCGTGACGCACTGTTCTTAATGCGTCGTAAGATGGGCATGTTATTTCAATTTGGCGCATTATTCACAGATTTATCGGTTTTTGATAATGTCGCATTTCAGATGCGCGAGCATACAAATTTGCCTGAGCCTATGATTCGTGATTTAGTTCTGCTTAAATTACATGCGGTTGGTTTGCGTGGCGCACATAATTTAATGCCAGCGGAATTATCCGGGGGTATGGCGAGACGTGTTGCTTTGGCACGTTCCATTGCGCTGGATCCGATGTTAATTATGTATGACGAGCCGTTTACTGGTCTTGATCCAATTTCGCTAAGTGTAATTGGCAGTTTGATCCGTCGGCTTACAGATGCGCTGGGTATGACGTCTATTGTGGTTACGCATGATGTGCAGGAATCTTTGAAAATAGTGGATTATGTGTACTTTATTGCAGATGGTGTCATTGCAGCACAGGGTACACCGAAAGAAGTCAGTGCGTCATCTGCACCTTTTGTCCATCAGTTTGTGCATGCCGAAGAAGATGGCCCGGTTCCTTTTCATTATCCTGCCCAAGCCTATAAAAAAGATCTTAATCTGGAGGGCGATCTTGTCTAGTCGTATTAAAGCTAACATACAAGATATTGGTCATCGTGTCATAGAGAGTATTTGGCGACTTGGACATGCCAGTCGTTTTTTTATTCTGGTGTTATTAAAATCAGGCACCTGTTTGCGCCGTTTTAGTCTTGTTATGCGTGAGCTGTACTATACAGGCGTATTGTCGTTGATTATCATTGTGGTATCCGGGCTATTTGTCGGTATGGTATTGGGTTTGCAGGGCTATGAAACACTGCAAAAATATGGCTCAGAATCAGCGGTTGGCACTTTAGTGGCATTATCGTTAGTGCGTGAATTGGGGCCGGTTGTTTCAGCGTTGCTATTTGCCAGTCGTGCCGGATCTGCAATTACTGCCGAAATTGGACTGATGAAGGCCACCGAGCAATTGGCGGCAATGGGGATGATGGCTGTCGATCCAATTGCACGTGTTGTAGCACCACGTTTTTGGGCCGGGGTAATCTCCATGCCATTATTAGCGGCTATATTTTCGGTGATGGGTGTTTTTGGTGGTTATTTGGTTACTGTCGTTTTTATTGGTGTTGACGCAGGATCATTCTGGTCACAAATGCAAAGCGCTGTAGATTTTAGATTTGATATCATCAATGGTTTTATTAAAAGTTGTTTTTTTGGCGTGGCCGTAGCGACAATTGCGGTTTATGAGGGCTATAATGCGCCACCAACAGCGGAAGGTGTTTCTGGCGCAACAACCCGTACAGTGGTGACTTCAGCGTTGGTCATTTTAGGGGTTGATTTTATTTTGACCGCTTTTATGTTTAGAGGGGTAAGTTAATGCAGCGGACAACAATGGATTTGTGGGTAGGGTTGTTTGTTCTAACAGGCGTCATAGCGCTAATGATTTTAAGCCTCAAAGTAGGTAATTTAAGTACCTATGGTTCGGCTCAAAGTTATGTCTTAATGGGAAATTTTGAGAATATTGGTGGCTTGAAGGTGCGCGCGCCTGTGAAAGCTTCTGGTGTTGTGGTTGGGCGTGTGTCAGACATACAATTTAGTACGGAGTCATACGATGCCATTGTCAGCCTGAATATGGATAGTCGTTATCAGTTTCCAAAAGACACGTTTGCCAGTATCTTGACATCTGGATTGTTAGGGGAACAGTATATTGGATTAGCAGCTGGTGGTGATGAGCAAATGCTAGAGGAAGGGGATGTGATTATGAAAACAAATTCTGCTGTTGTGCTGGAAGAAATGATTGGGCGTTTTTTGTTTGAT
>JAHZIU010000286.1 GCA_022601315.1 Betaproteobacteria bacterium | reverse complement strand
TTTTTTTAGAGGTATCATGACCATGTTCAAATTTAAAAAATCATGGTTCAAGTTTTTAGCAACTGACGATTTTTAAAATAAGATTCATTTTTTATCCCTTTGGTGTATTGCGCCCAGTCAAAACAATGTCCAGGGTCTGTTTTACGACCAGGTGCAATATCCGAATGACCAGCGATATCTGCAATTGGATAATGATCACATAAACATTGGGTCAATGCTGTTAAAGCGCTATACTGTTCATTCGTGAAAGGGGTCTTGTCGTTACCTTCCAGCTCTATACCGATAGAGTAATCGTTGCAGCGTTCTTTGCCTTGCCAACATGAAACACCTGCATGCCAGGCTCGCTGGTTACAGGGTACAAATTGAATTAATTTACCATCACGACGAATAAAAAAATGACTGGAAACTTTCAGACCGCATAAAGTTTGATAATAAGGGTGTGCTTTAGGATTGATTTGATTGGTAAATAATTCAATTACACCATCACCGTCAAATTTATCTGGCGGCAGGCTGATGTTGTGGATGACCAATAAACTGATTTCAATTTCTTGTGGTCGTTGATCAAAATTGGGTGAGGCGATAAAGTGTGCGATATCTAGATAACCAGAAGCATTTATTTGCATAAGGTATGATAATTAGTGCTTAATTGTTTTATAAAACATGTTAGCTTATTAAACCGAATAAACTTAATTGGCCGATATAATAATAACTAATTTTAAGCATTTAGTTACGATTAAATAGAGCAATTGATCAACGTTAATAGATCAACATAATAAATATGAAACGAGGAAAATTTATTACCCTTGAAGGCATTGATGGTGCTGGTAAGTCAACGCAACTTGAAAAAATAGCCGCATTCCTGCGCAGTAAAGGTCTGAGCGCAATGGTGACCCGCGAGCCAGGTGGTACGCCATTAGGGGAACAATTGCGTACAGTTTTGCTAGACAAGACTATTACGATGCATCCTGCAACTGAAGCGCTGTTGATGTTTGCGTCGCGGCGGGAACATTTGGATAAAGTGATTGTGCCTGCCTTGGCGCAGGACAAATGGGTCATCTCTGATCGTTTCACTGATGCCAGCTTTGCATATCAAGGCGGGGGTAGGGGGCTTGATAATGAAAAGCTAATGTTTTTGGAGCAATGGATACATGGCGATATTCAACCTGATTTAACACTATATTTTGATGTTTCAGCTGAATTGGGTCAGCAACGTCTTAATCAACTTAATGCAACGGATCGATTTGAGCAGGAGAGAGAGGATTTCTTTCAACGGGTACGTTCAGTTTATTTGGCAAGAGCCGAGGAATATCCAGACAGGATTCGGTGTATTGATGCCAGTAAACCTTTACCTGCGGTACAGGCTGAAGTTGAAGAAATGTTAGAAAATTTACTACTTATACATGAGTAATATTTATAGCTGGCAGCAGGAAATTTGGCAGCGACTCACACAAAATACCAAGTTGCAATTTCGATGTCATGCGTTGTTATTAAAAGGCCAGCAGGGCATCGGGAAGTTTGAGTTTGCCCGCCATTTAGCAAAAACTTTGTTGTGTGCTGAGCCAACGGATGCGAATAATACGAACTACGCGTGTAACGTATGTCAAAGTTGCGGCTGGTTTGAACACGATGGACATCCCAATTATTATCAGATTTTACCAGAGGCATTATCTGGGTCGGCTAACGAAACTGTTGAAACGGTTGATAGTGTTGAGGCTGCGGGTAAGCCAAATAATGCCAAAAGTAAGAAAAAAACCAGCCAGCAAATCAGTGTTGACCAAATTCGCAAGCTGACTGATTTCGTTTATATGTCGGGTCACCAAAGTGGCTACAAAATTATTCTCATCTATCCATCTGAGATGATGAATCATGCTGCTGCCAATGCACTGTTAAAAAAACTGGAAGAACCACCCGAACAGGTTCTGTTTATTTTGGTGACGCATCATCCACAACATTTATTACCGACAATTCTCAGTCGTTGCCAACAAATTACAATGCCGGCACCTGATGTTGCTACGTCAATGGATTGGCTGAAACAACAGTCGGCTAATGATCCGCAAGTGTGTCTTTCCGCAGCCGGTCTTGCGCCGTTGGCAGCTTTGCATTTTGGTGAAAGCGAGTTGTTTGTTCCACATGAACAATTTGTTCAGCAGATCAGTGTGCCAAGCCAACTAAACCCAATTGCGCTGGCTAACGCCATGCAGCAATTCGATTTGTCTTCAATAATCAGTTGGCTGCAAAAATGGTGTTACGATCTGGTCAGCTATCAAACCAGTGGGAAAATTCGCTATTATCGTTATCAACAAATTGCCATCAAATCACTTGCCGAGCAGGTTGATGTTCAGACATGTATTGCGTATTCGCGTGCTTTATATACACATCAACAGTTATCGCATCATCCATTGAATGCGCGTTTATTTCTGGAAGAAATACTTGTTTCTTATGTGCAGGCTGTTCATAGATAGAAAACTTTATCAATCAGCTAGTGCTCCATCTGCTTTATATTGACGGGTTCAGAGCTACCCAGATGACCCAAGACAAGGCGTGGTCTGCGGTAAATGGCCAGCCATTTTCAAAGACCACAACGCAGTATTGGATCATCTGGGCAGTTCCCTTTGGGCGACCCGGGAAGTGCCTGCCCGCTGTGTTACGCCTCTTGAAAAGGGCTAGCCATTCCCGGCGAGGCGTGCCTTTCGGTCAACCACTTCCCGGGTCGCTGAACCCGTCAATATAAAGCAGATGGAGCACTAGTGCCTACTTACTTTCAAAAGTATCGTCAGCTTTTAACACTTTAAGCGCAGCGCTGGCACAAACTTCATCGTATTGAATTCCAGGTGCGCCGCCAACACCCACGCCACCAATTACTGCGCCATCCTTGATGATCGGAAACCCGCCGCCAAGTAACAAGATATTTTCATTCATATTCGCCAAACCTTGCAGTTCGGGTTTTTCGACCGCTAATAACGCATATCTTTGCGTTGGACCGCGTAAACTGTTTGAAGTATAGGCTTTGCGGTGACTACTGTTTAATGTGTGTGGTCCAGCACCATCTGCTTTCAATTGGACTTTAAGCAATCCGGCATGATCGACAATAGCGACACTGACTTTAAATCCATCTTCATGGCATTGTTTAATGGCTGCCGTTGCTGCTTTGATCGATAGATCCAGTGGTAAAGCCTTCTGCGTTGGCCACTCTTCCGCCCAGGCGACGTTGTGAATTAATAAAACTAAAAGTAATAATAAGGCATTGATTGTTAATTTATTTGTAGTCATGAGATCCCCTGTTTTTAAATTTTTAGAAAACCATATCAAAAGCATAACATTAATTAAACTTGATAAGTCATCTCTGAAATCAGCATACATT
>JAHZIU010000285.1 GCA_022601315.1 Betaproteobacteria bacterium | reverse complement strand
TCTGAAGTTCGTCCTGTGGTTGAAGAAATTGTTTCACAAAAATTATCAGAATATTTGCTGGAAAATCCGGTTGATGCTAAAACAATTTGCAACAAAATTATGGAAGCTGCCAGAGCACGCGAGGCAGCACGAAAAGCGCGTGAACTGACACGTCGGAAAGGTGTTTTAGATGGTCTGGGATTACCAGGAAAACTTGCAGATTGTCAGGAAAAAAATCCCGAATTATCTGAACTGTATTTGGTGGAGGGCGATTCTGCTGGTGGTTCTGCTAAACAAGGACGTGATCGCAAATTTCAAGCGATCATGCCACTGAAAGGTAAGATTCTGAATGTAGAAAAATCCCGGTTTGATAAAATTATTTCTTCTCAGGAAATCATTGCACTCATTACTGCATTAGGAACGGGTATTGGTAAGGATGAGTATAATCCTGACAAACTTCGCTATCATCGTATTATTATCATGACGGATGCAGATGTTGATGGTTCACATATTCGTACTTTGCTATTAACTTTTTTTTATCGCCAGATGCCAGAATTGATAGAACGAGGTTATGTGTATATTGCACAGCCACCGCTCTATAAAATTAAACATGGTAAAAAGGAACGCTATGTGAAAGACGATCAAGAATTGAAGCAGTATATGCTTGGTCTGGCATTAACAGGTGCAGAGCTTTACACCGATGATCAAAAGCCGCCATTGATTGGTGAGACATTGAGAAATATTGTTAATGAATATGTATTAGCTGAAGCGGTTATTGAGCGTATGAGCCGATTAATCGACAGTAACGTTATGTATGCGTTATTACGCCAGCCGGATGTTAATTTAAGTAATGAAATAAAGGCCGTTGAAAGTGCTACCCGACTTGATGCGCGTGTTGATGGCGTAGACATTACGGCAGAATATGATGAAATAAACGAGCGTTATCGCATGAAAATAACGCGTTTGTCGCATGGTAACGTTCATATAAGTTATCTGGATCAGGATTTTTTGCACAGTGGTGACTATGCGCAAATTCAGAAAACATCACAGGTTTTTGAAGGTTTACTTGGTGAAGGGGCTTATATAAAACGTGGTGAGAAAAAGCAAATAATCAGTAATTTTAAACAAGTGCTTAATTGGTTATTAGAAGAGGCTAAAAAAGGTTTACATGTGCAGCGTTATAAAGGGCTGGGTGAAATGAATCCAATCCAGTTATGGGAAACGACAATGGATCCGGAGAATCGCCTTTTGCTTCGTGTTCAGATTGAAGACAGCATTCAAACCGACGAAATCTTTACAACTTTAATGGGCGATATTGTTGAACCTCGACGAGCGTTTATTGAGAGCAATGCGCTTAGAGCAACAAATATTGATGTCTAGCTTAAAATGGTGATTATAGAATATAACGGTTTCTTGCTTTAGTTGGCTGTTATATTCTATATTCCTGATCAAGTTTTGCATATATTAGGGTTTTGTTTCACGCGCGACACCTTTCATTTTTTCAAAGGTTCTGAGTCCACCCATACCCAACATAGCAAGTACCAATTGATATAATCCATCAGAATTAATCTGTGGAACGTTTTTAACACTTAAATCAAAAGCTACAATCGACCAGACAAAAATGGGTTGAAGAATGAATGCCCATAATAGTCCAATACCACAAACCCAACCAATAAACGGCCTCCAGCCTGCTACAAAAATACTACTATGTTGGGCCTCAATTTCATTGATTTTAGTTTGTGCCTGACTGGCCTGTGTTACCGCTGTTAAAAGCTCTCTTTCAAACTCTTCTTTAGCCTTGGCTCTGGCATTTGGGTCAGGAATTAAATCGACCAGCTTATTAACGATGGGCCCGACTAATGGCTGTAAAAAACTCCACATAATAGTTTCTCCTGTTGTTTTCGTATTACTAAAAAAGACTAGATTGTCCACATGGAGGATAAGTGGCTATAAATGTGGTCAGATCTAGATTTTTGGCAAAACTTCGTCTCACATTGATTAGCATTGCACTTTTAAGATATTCTCTATAACTGTAAAAAGCAAGCGTATCTATAGATATCGATGCAGAAGGTAGGAGCTATTGATATCGGATAAATACTAACACCGTATGTATTAGTTTGTCTGATTGGGTAAAATATCTTGTATAAATATTTACCCGTTGTGAAAAACTAAATTTTGAAATTAAGCTGCAGCCCGAGAAGCGCGTTTGCGTTCGTGTTCTAATAGAAAACGCTTGCGGATACGGATGTTTTTAGGGGTGATTTCGACAAGCTCATCATCTGCAATGAACTCAATAGCAGATTCCAGCGTCAGTTGAACCGGTGGTGTGAGCGTAACCGCTTCATCGGTACCAGATGCACGAATGTTAGTTAGTTGCTTACCTTTAATGGGATTAACAACCAAGTCGTTATCACGACTGTGGATACCAATCACCATGCCTTCATAAAGGCGATCACCGGGACTAACAAACATGCGGCCACGTTCTTGTAATTTCCACAATGCATAGGCAACGGCTTCGCCCTTTTCAGCAGAAATCAAAACGCCATTTCGACGAGGTGGAATTTCAGCGCGCATGGGTGCAAATTCATCAAATACATGACTCATTAAGCCGGTACCCCGCGTCATGGTCATAAATTCAGATTGAAAACCGATTAAGCCACGTGCAGGAATACGATAATCTAATCTGGTTCTTCCATTTGCATCAGAAACCATATCCTGTAAATCGCCTCGACGTGCACCCAAAGCTTCCATAACCGCGCCTTGGTTTGCTTCTTCCACATCAACGGTTAGCATCTCAAATGGTTCACACTTAACGCCATCTATTTCGCGGATCACGACATGCGGACGTGACACGGCTAATTCATATCCTTCACGACGCATATTTTCCAACAGAATGGTGAGATGTAATTCACCACGCCCGGAAACCAGGAAAGAGTCTGTGTCTTTAGTGTTTTCCAAGCGCATGGCAACATTGGTCAGTAGTTCTTTTTCCAAACGTTCTCGTAGCTGACGACTGGTAATAAATTTACCTTCCTGTCCGGCAAAAGGTGATGTGTTAACCTGAAAAGTCATGGTTAAAGTTGGTTCATCAACCGCATGGATAGGTAATGCTTCAGGTTGATTGATATCTGCGATGGTTGTGCCAATACTGAGTTCTTCAATGCCGTTAATTAAAACGATATCGCCGGCCAAAGCTTCTGTCATTTGAACGCGTTCCAGACCATTAAAACCAAGAACTTGATTAACCCTGGCTTTTTTAGGTGTTTTATCGCCCGTTAATACCATGACATCCTGAGCAGGCTTCAGACGACCACGTCGTATCCGGCCCACGCCGATACGACCGACGAAACTGGAATAATCCAATGCACTGAGTTGTAATTGTAAGGGTTCGTCAGGATTGCCTTCAGGTGGCTGGACATGTTTAACGATGGTGTCAAATAATGGACGCATATCTTCGCTGGGTTTTTCTTGATCCAACATAGCAAATCCATTCAGTGCGGAAGCGTAAACCACTGGAAAATCGAGTTGTTCGTCATTTGCACCCAGTTTGTCAAACAAATCAAATGTTTGATCTACAACCCAGTCTGAACGTGCACCGGGCCGGTCGATTTTATTAATTACGACAATTGGACGTAAACCCAATGCAAGTGCCTTCTTGGTCACAAAACGAGTTTGTGGCATCGGGCCTTCAACCGCATCAACCAATAACAATACCCCATCAACCATTGATAACACACGTTCTACTTCTCCACCAAAATCAGCATGACCCGGCGTGTCAACGATATTGATATGGATGTCTTCATAATCTATTGCGCAATTTTTGGATAAAATTGTAATGCCGCGTTCCCGTTCAATATCATTAGAGTCCATTACACGATCGGAAATTTGCTGGTGCGCGGCAAAAGTACCGGCCTGATGTAAAAGTTTATCCACCAACGTCGTTTTGCCGTGGTCAACATGAGCAATAATAGCGATATTGCGAATAGGGCGAGACATAAATAATTCCTAAAAAGTAAGCTGTTAGTTCAAGTAATGGGGGGCGACATTATATCAGTCGACTGATAATATTGCTAATTTTGTATTCAACCTAAAATCCTCAGTTGATCGCTTTATGAATAGTCAATTCCATAAAAAAATAAATATTTTGTCGTGTACTACTCCCTTTAAAGATGAGCTACGCTACGATGCTTATAGCGCATTGTTTTTTAATTTTTTCTGCGTTGCAATTCGTTGTGAACACGTTATTACGCCTCACTGCGTCTGGCTAAAAATAAACAGCGATGCACGCTAAGCACCATTCAACTAAGGATTTTAGGTTCAACGAGATTTTCTAAAATTATATGGATACTGACAATAAAACCATCGATCAAATACCCACACATATCCGTTATTTATCTCAAGATTCGTTAGAACAATTACAGCTAACTACCCAGGCTGTTGTAAAAAGCATAGAACATTTGATTCATGGCCGAGCTCAAGAAAAAGTATGGAATGCGCCCAAAGCCGTTATTACGCCGCCTGATGGCCGTTATATGATGGCGACGTTGGCTGCTGCCGACGATCCGCCATTTCTTGCTGTTAAATCACTTTTACTCAATCCGGAAAACCCGGGACGTGGACTAAAAAGTATTAATTCCTTAGTGACATTGTTAGACAGCGATACGGGTTTACCGCTTGCAATACTCGATGGCAATTGGGTAACAGCCATACGTACTGCCGGATTAAGTGCGGTGGCAGCCAAACGGCTTGCCAGGCCCGAAGCAAGTATTGCCGCATTTATTGGTTGCGGCGTACAAGCACATAGCCATTTACAGGCACTTGCCGAACTATTTCCTTTGCAAGAAATTAGAGCATTAGGTCGTGGCACAGCAAATCGAGATGCTTTTTGCAACTATGCGGAAAAAAT
>JAHZIU010000284.1 GCA_022601315.1 Betaproteobacteria bacterium | reverse complement strand
CAGCCTACTCCCTTGTCATTGCTCGATAACGGGCCAAGGCCCATAGTGGAAAATATTTTGAATAACCATGATATTTAAGATAAAAGACTCGGGGAAAGCCTGGTGCAGTAAACCATGGATCATCCCACAAACCATCAGCCGATTGCGTATCCAGTAAATAGTTAATGCCACGCCGAACGGTCTGACTATTTGCCTCACCCGCGGCCATCAATCCCAGCAGCGCCCAAGCAGTTTGAAATGAAGTGCTGGTGTCAAACTGACCGGCCAACTTAGGATCCAAATATGAATCGTTACTTTCACCCCACCCGCCATCATCACGCTGTATTGATTTTAGCCACTGGACAGCTCGACGTACCCCAATATGATTCACATCCTGTTTTGCCAGTTGCAAAGCTTCCAATACAGACCATGTGCCGTAAATATAATTCGTTCCCCAACGACCGAACCAGGCACCATTTGATTCCTGTTCACGAAACAAGAAATCAATGCCACGTTGCACTATATCCTGATGAGATTGTTCACCGTATTTTCCGAGAAAACCAACACAACGTGCTGTTACATCACTGGTCGGTGGGTCAATTAAGGCGCCATGATCAGCAAAAGGAATTTCATTCAGATAATGGTGAGTATTATCGACATCAAAAGCAGCAAAGCCACCATTACGTGACTGCATACCGGCAAGCCAGTTTGCTGCACGCGTGATATTCTCTTTATAAGCTTCAGCATCCCCTTTATCTAAAGACCAGACTACTGCTGCAGTATCATCTAGATCAGGGTAATGTGGATTGGCGTATTGAAAAGCCCAACCTCCGCCAGGCAGTTTTGGACAGCTGTCACGCCAGTCTCCAGGTTCTTCTAAAATCTGGTGTGTAATCAACCAATCCAACCCAGCTTTGACAGGTTTTTGATCTGTTGTTGAATCCTCTTGCAAAGCCAGTGCTGTCAACACAGTATCCCATATGGGGGAAGTGCAAGGCTGGCACCAAGCGCGCTCACCTTCATCAACCAGCAGCCCTTGCAATGCTTTTCTACATTGAACACGATTCGGATGATTGTAATCGTATCCCAATAATGCCAACGCTTCATGCGCATTCACCATCGCTGGAAAAATTGCACCTATACCACACTCACCATTCAAACGCTCAAGCGTCCAGCGTTCCGCACGACGCACAGAAAAACGACGCAATGCATTTGGAATATATGGCTCAACACGTGACAACACCCGTTCAACCAACATAAAAAAACGTTTCAACCGTGTATCTGCTTTAGGAAAATAGTTTTTTTCATCTTCAGGTGCTATGGTGAACAACTCGCGAATGTCGATCTTACGTGGATTAGCTGCTTGTGCTTTCAGCGTACATAAAATGGTTAATGGCACCATTACAGTACGTGACCAGTATGAAACCTTACTCAGATGAAAGGGAAACCAGCGTGGCAGCAACATAAGCTCAGAAGGCACAACGGGAATTCCCCGCCACGGGATCTGGCCATACATAGCCAGCAATATGCGTGTAAACACATTAGCTTTTGCTGCGCCGCCATGATCCAGAATGGCCCTACGGGCAGTCGCCATATGCGGCAAATCAGGAGAATCGCCAACGAGTTTTAACGCGTAGTAGGATTTAACCGAGCAGCTGATATCAAAATCACCGCCGTAGTATAACGGCCAACCACCATGCGCAACTGCTTGTTGCTCACGGATAAAACGCGCGATTTTGTTTTCCAAAATAACGTCCACTTCATCCATGAAGTGCATCATCAAAATATATTCCGCAGGAATCGTACAATCGGCTTCTAACGGAAAGCACCAATGCCCATCCTCATTTTGTAAAGACAATAGCGACGCGCGTGCGGCAGAAAACTGCTTTTCCAACACTGCCAAATCAATTTCGCCTTGATCAGACTCATCCTTCGGAAGAGCAGATTCATTCTTAAAGGAAAAGTTACTATATTTATGCAGTATGCCAGATATTTTCTGTAACCCTTTCATATATGTCTATGCACCTTATTTATTACAAAATCTTTACAAATAAGACCAATTAAATTACGAAAACGCCTAGTCAGGGAACTACTGTTCCGCATCAGTTTCAAATGGGTTATCCTGAAAAGGCTCATTATAAATATCAAGTGGTGGATTACCATCATAAATCAAATACTCTCGCTGTTGTATTGATGCTTCCCGTACAAACAAATAAGGATCCAAAGCCGCTTGATCACGAATGAGCATTGGACCAGACAATCGTGCACGTTTATCAACTGCCCCCAAGATGGTCAAAGGCGCAAATATCGTCGCACCTACTGCTGAACCCACATAGAAAAGCACATTCGTTACGACAGAAACTGGCACACCTGTCACATCACGTTTATTACTTGGCCCTAAAAACGGAATAAATAAATACGAACCCGAATCTACCCCCCATACCGCCAATGTCTGTCCAAAATCTTCATCATGTTTCTCCAACCCCATATGCGTTGCCATATCAAACAGACCAAGAAAACCAATCGTCGAATTGACAAGAAATCGAAGACTATCGTCAAGCCCCTGGCGAACTTTTCCTTGTAAAAAAGCATTTAAAACGACATTGGGATAGGACAAATTATCGTAGAAATTCCCGATAGATCGCTGCGCTCGTTCAGGCACATATGAAGAATACACATCTACAACAGGCTCAAAAAGTTTCCGATCAACACTATCAGTAAAGTTGTAGGATACACGATTAACTTCCTCATGCGGATCAACTTGCTCAGCATCAGAATCACCTTTTTTTGGTGTAGTTGAACATCCTTGGAAAATTATAGCACAAAACAATAACACCATTATAGTCATACAGTTATAGCAGGCCATTGTTTTTGTGTTTTTCACAACACTAATTTTTTCTTCCATTTACTATTAAAATAATTCACTACGCACAATTCAAAATACTCTAAATATATTTTTTAATTAATTTCAAACTTGTTGCTGCAGCGGCAACGCCCTGGTTATCAATCCCTTACTATGCAGCCATTCTATCTCATCAATTAAAGCTTGGCGTATTGAGCTTTGCGGCAAACTCAATTGTTTCACTGCCTTAGCACTATCAAAATACATTGGATAACGTGCCAAGCGCACTCCTGTCAAAGGTGCTCTAGGTGGTCGATGACTGACATAATCAGCCATAAGCTCTGATACAACACCCGCAGCTAGGGCTAGCCAGTATGGAACACGCAGTTTTGGCATTGCAAGTCCCGTAATCTCTTCAATCAAACGCAACAATTCACTCAAAGATATATTTTCATGACCCAAAATATAACGCTCACCAGGCCGACCACTCTCAGCAGCCAGGATATGCCCTTGCGCAATATCACGCACATCAATCAAATTAAAGCCACAATTTAAATATGCAGGCGTTTTATGATTTAGAAAATCCAGGATCATCCGGGTTGGCGGCGTAATCATGTTATCCCCAGGGCCAATTGGCAATGTGGGTGCAACAACCACAACCGGTAAACCTGTCTTTGCCGCAGCAAATGCCGCTTGTTCTGCCAAAAATTTTGACTGGCAATAGGGACCAGGCATATCTTCAATTATACGTTGTACTGCAGAATCCACCAGTTTTTCGCTATATACACTGCCCGTCAAGATTGATTCAGTAGACGTATACACAATTACCTCAAGATTCTTTTTGGCTGCCTCACTGAAAACCGTACAAGTCCCTTCATAATTAACCCGCCTGAAGTCACTTTTATCTTTTGCCCATAAATTTGGGTTACCTGCCAAATGATAAAGTCTTTGCACGCCATTCAGTGCGCTGCGTACCACATCAGCATCACATACTGATCCTCGTACAACTTCTACATTTGATGGTAATGCAACATCAGGCAATTCCAGAACCCTTACTGTTTCACCTTGTTCCAACAACTGCCTTACTAAATGTGAACCAATAAAACCACCACCGCCTGTTACTAATGAGCGCCTGTTGGTCACACTAACCTCCTTTGATTCAGACAAAAAAACTTTATGAAGCCAAAATAAATGCAGGCACTAACAAACTTTACGGCAAGCAACTTGACGAGAGTTTTCTTAAGAAAATAGCGCATGACATTGATCTGCAAATTCAAATCGTTAACTTAGCCTTTTCGTTCTCCATGTATAATTTCCACCAGCTTCAAAGCCTGCAACTCCATCTCAATTACGAACGCATCAACTTTAGCGCGAAAATGGCGATAGAAAATCATACTAGGAATGGCGACAAGTATACCAAATGCCGCATTATATAAGGCCACAGAAATGCCATAGGCCAATTGCGCAGGATTACTGCCTGTCGGGGAGTTGGCACCAAAAATCTCAATCATACCAACCAAAGTGCCAAATAAACCCATAAGCGGACTGAGCGCAGCAATGGTACCCAAAGTCGTGAGATAACGATCCATGTCATGCGCAACAACACGCCCCGCCTCTTCAATGGACTCTTTCATCGATTCGCGTGTACTTTCAACATTTTTAAGTCCTGCAGCAAAAATCTGTCCCAATGGCGAGTGTTTTTGCAGACGCGAAATCATTTCTGGACTTACACCATTCCTTTTATACTCATTTAATACTTTGGGTAATAACTCTCTCGGAACGATAACACGTGAACGCAAGGCCCATATTCTTTCGCCAATAATAGCCACAGCCACAATGGAAGCAAAAATAATTGGCCAAATCGGCCAACCTGCCGCTTGAATTATAGATAACACGCAGTAAACTCCTCACTTATCATATGCAGTATGCTGCTGCTAATTAATCCAGCAACAGCATGAAATGATCTTAAAACCTAAAATTACCGATCAATAGATAACTTACATCAACCACCACCCATTCAGAATTAACCAGCATATCATACGATTACCCGTAAATTCCAATTCGAACTTGCAACTTTTTAAGCAAAAATGCGTAATTTATCCTGCCCAGATATTTTCAGCAAGAAAGCTTACTATTTTTGTCCACAATTTCTGTGGATAAGTTTGTGAATAACTTTCGAACAGCAACATTAAGTAGCCACACTATAACGACTTTTTCTACTCTGGTTAAATTTTACACTTATCAACTAACTCAATACAAACAAATAGTTAACTCAAACGCCAGTGTTTATATACACTTTATCAAGATAATGATGTAATCTCATAAAAAATGTGAACTCTTGTAGAAGATAAAAATGCCTCCTCTCCCAACACTTGATAATTATCATGAAGTATTTACTGTAAGTAAACTGAATTATTGTACTAAAGTGTTACTTGAACAAACCATGCCGTTACTTTGGGTAAGAGGCGAAGTTTCCAATCTCAAACAATACCATTCAGGCCACTGGTATTTCTCTCTTAAAGATGCGAATGCACAAGTACGTTGCGTCATGTTTCGACATAAGAATCAATATCTCGACTGGCAACCTAAAGACGGTCTACAAGTAGAAGTACGCGCACTGGTCACACTTTATGAATCACGTGGCGACTTTCAACTAAATGTTGAAACCATCCGTCGTGCCGGTCTGGGTAAATTATTTGAAGCCTTTGAACAGCTTAAAACCCGATTGGAACAAGCCGGACTATTTAATCCAGAACGCAAAAAAATATTACCTATTTTCCCACAACAGATTGGCATAATAACTTCGCCGAGTACCGCAGCATTACGTGACACTCTATCTACATTACAGCGTCGCATGCCGATGCTACCCGTCATTATTTACCCCAGCCCGGTGCAAGGAGCAGATGCTGCCAAAAGTATTGTTGCATCAATTAAGATCGCATCAAAAAGGGCTGACTGTGATGTTTTGATCCTTTGCAGGGGCGGTGGCAGCATTGAAGATCTCTGGTCATTTAATGAAGAAATTGTAGCGCAAGCCATTGCCGCCTGCAAAATCCCCATCATCACTGGCATCGGTCATGAAACAGACTTCACCATTGCCGACTTTGTTGCAGACAAACGTGCGCCGACTCCTACCGGCGCCGCTGAACTGGCCAGCCAGGATAGCGCAGAATTACTGCGCAGTCTGATAACACTACTACAGCGATTACAACGAGTCATCGTACAACACTTGGAACGATGCATGCAAAAGACCGATGGTTTCGGGCATCGATTAATTCATCCCGGAGAACGGATACACAATCAGCGTATACATCTTCAGCATTTACAGGAACGATTGATCAATAATTGGGCATACTATATTGAAAAAAGAAATTGGAAACTATCTGAACTAAACCAATTTCTGACATTAGCCACACCAAAGATTGCACCGTTACTCGAACAACAAAATGAATTTGCACAACGACTCCATTTTGCTTCTTCCCGTTTTCTCGAAACACGCAGGGTCTCATTACTACACAACCAAGCCCAACTCGCACATTTAAATCCACAATCTGTACTTGAACGAGGTTACAGCATCACCTACTCAACAGATGGCAAGGTGATTCGCAATAGCAAACTAATCAATCCTGGAGACAAAATTCAGGTAAAATTTGCTAAAGGAAAGGCATACGCCGAGGTCACAGAGATCAAGAATAGATAATCTCCAGAATAACGACCAACCTGAAATTCATTTAGGAATCGCGAATTAAGATCAGCAAATCAAAGCTAAAAATCAGCGACTTCCAGACAACAAACCTGCCTCTATAAGGAAAATAGAATGCCAAAAACTTTTCTACTACTGGGCACCATCAATACATTCATTTGCATTGCACTGGGTGCTTTCGGCGCACATGGCCTCAAACAAATATTAACCACTGATAAGCTTGCAGTGTTCGAGATCGGTGTACAATATCATCTTTACCATGCCCTTGGCTTGTTGGTCATTGGACTGCTTCTACTATATTTCCCAAAATCTCGTATGATTGCAGCCTCAGGCTGGCTGATGCTGTTAGGCATTATGCTATTCAGCGGCACGCTTTATGTCACGAGCCTGACAGAAATAAGCGGGATGGGCATAGTAGCACCCTTTGGCGGCATTTCATTTCTCAGCGCATGGGCTTTACTGACTTATGCAATTTGGAAAGATAAATAAACACTGTTGAAAAAAGAACTGCTGCAATTCTTCGCTCCTTGCCCTCGCGGGCTGGAATCAACGCTTGCCACTGAACTACAAACAATTGGTGGGGAAAATGTAAAACCATCCAATGGTGGTGTGCAGTTCCAGGGTAACTGGCAAACTTGCTGTCGGGCAAATTTGGAAAGCCGCATTGCCAGCCGTATTTTGTGGCAAGTTGCCCGGAAATCATATCTTAATGAAAAGGATATATACAACATTGCCTATGCACTGCCTTGGAACGACTGGTTTTCTCCTGCGCTAACCATACGTGCCAATCTGGCCGCCATTAAATGCTCATTGCGCAGCCTGGACTTCATTACACTGAGAATCAAAGATGCTGTGTGCGATAAATTCCGTAAAATTACCGGCAAGCGCCCCAGCATTGATACTATCCAGCCTGATATCCGTATTCATGGCTTTGTTGATGCGCAAACATTCTCATTGTATCTGGACACTTCGGGCGAAGCATTGTTCAAAAGAGGGTATCGTAAAGCCTCTGGGGAAGCGCCTTTGCGCGAAAATCTGGCAGCCGGCATCTTACATTTATCCGGTTGGCAGCCTGGTGTACCTATACTCGACCCAATGTGTGGCAGTGGCACGTTTCTATTTGAAGCAGCACAAATAGCCCTTAACATCGCACCCGGTTCGAAGCGAAGCTTCGCATTTGAGAAATTCAAACAATTTGATCTGCCACTCTGGAAACAATTAAAAGAAAATGCAATTGCAGCACAGCTGCCACCATCACCTCAAGCTATTTATGGCAGCGATCTATATGGCTACGCCTTGGCAAATACAAAATCCAATATAGCTGCAGCAGGACTGCAAGATGTAGTGCACTTAAACCAAGCCAACATACTGGAAATTTCCGCCCCGATGCCATATGGCATTTTGGTAACCAACCCGCCCTATGGGGTTCGTATTGGTGAGTTAGAAACTCTGACTGATTTTTACCCTAAATTGGGTGATACCCTGAAGAAGAAATTCAGCGGCTGGAACGCCTACATTCTAACCGCTGATCCCGCACTCCCCAAAACAATCCGCCTCAGCACCTCACGTCGCACCCCATTATTTAATGGCGCACTGGAGTGCAGACTATTTGAATATAAAATGAAGGCTGGAAGTATGAGGAAAAAGGTTAGGGATAGTAACCAAGACCTAAAAAACAACGCATAATTAAGCAAAAAATAAATCCTGTAGCTATTATTGAACATTTAAAAGTCAAAACCTGTCCATACATATACTCTCGTATTTGAAAGGTAATAGCGAATTTTTAGAAGCGACTAAATAATATTTAGAACTTTTAAAAAACCTGCACAGCAAGGCAGAAAGCATATGACCTCTACAAAAAACCACATCAACTTTATGAATAAAATATGAGAATAATCTTTCTTCTTATCTTCCTTGTTTGCGTTGGCCTTTTGGGCTATGCACTGTATCTACAACATATTGAAAACTTATTACCGTGCCCGTTATGTGTTGCACAACGCGTTACCTATTGGTCAGTAGGCCTCATCGCACTATTGGCTTTTCTCCATAATCCTAAAATCATTGGACGACGCATCTATAGCTTTATAATCGCCACATGCACAACGGCAGGCGCAATAGTTGCCGCTCGCCAATCGTGGTTAGTACGTTTTCCTGAATCATTTTCATGTGGCATCAGTCCAGAAGAAGCTTTTCTTAATTCACTACCTTTTGCACAATGGTGGCCAGGCATGTTTGAAGCAAATGGGGACTGTATGGATGTCGATTGGGAATTCTTGTCGCTGACCATCCCGGATT
>JAHZIU010000283.1 GCA_022601315.1 Betaproteobacteria bacterium | reverse complement strand
TGTTTGTTTTAGTGTGGGGGAGCCACGTACTTCTTTGAAGTAAGGTGATAGCCCACGTTTTTCCACAATTATTTTGAGCTCTGTTTCAGGCGTTCCTGAGGCGACAAATAAAGGAATTCTTTGTGCTTGCTGGCGAATGAGTTCGTTTGCGCCGGGTACGGCATCAGCAGCAATTACGGCTTCCACGACAAGTCTTGAAAAGTGCAAATCCAGTGCGTGCTCTTCTACAGTTGTTAGCGGCGGCTTATTTAAAAAGTGTTGCTGGTAATAATGAAATTTACGATAGCGTGACATACCGCCATTTTCATTATGATGCTGCACGACAGCGGTGACGACTTCATCACCATATTCTCGGTAGAGGTCTGCAAAGGCCTGGGTTTTGATTTTCCCGGATTCTGCAACCACGCCATCAAAATCGAAAATGATGGCCTGCCAGTCAGTTATTTTCATTGCGGTATTTAATAATTATGCTTTGTTATCAGAAATTGAGGGCGTTGCGTCATCATCCTCGCCGGTATGTTCCAGGTCTTTGTGGATTTCTCTGAGGCAATCCAGCAGCCCTTGTCCGAGATCAACATGCTCATTCAGAACTAATTTGCGGCCAATACGCGGTTGGAATGCATAGGGTGTCATTTCGTAGTGGTGCACGATATTGGCGTCATCATAGTTCAGTTGCACAGGCCATGGCATGATTTCAGAAATCATGGTCATGACATCTTTGATGCGTAATCTTTCCTGTCCTGTCAAAATGAGGTGCCGGTTAGCGTAATCGGGCGCGAGTACTTGTACGCTCATGCGTGCGGCATCTTCGACATGAATATACTCACGCATGGCCTCACCGCTACCTTTATAAGTAATCGAATGTTGATCAATCGCTTCATGCAACATGCGGTAGATGCCATTACGTTTGTCACTGCGTCTGCCATACAAGGAGCCGTAGCGTAATATGTTGTATTCCAGGCCATAGCGGTCATGATAGGTCTCAGTAAAACGTTCTGACGCTTGTTTACTGGCGCGGTAGAATGAGCCGGATTCCGAGTAAACATAAATACTGCTGGCAAAGATGAAGCGACGCACATTGGCAAGGCGTGCGGCTTCCAGCACATGTGTATTCCCTAAAACATTGATGGTGGTGGTGGCAACGGGTTTATTGTGTGCTTCGTCAATATCCGCAATGGCGGCAAAATTATAAACAATATCAGCGCCCTTGACGGCTTGTATGACTTGATCGAGGTTCATAATGTCTCCGACAACCATCTCCTGGTCTGTTTTCAGAAAAGGAGAAGGACTGCGATCAAATAAGCGTACGTGATAACCGGCATTGGTTAATGCATCTGCAACATGGCTACCGAGAAAACCGCTGGCACCAAACACGATGACCGTTTCATTTGGCATGGTGTTATCCGTCATTGATTAATCCTGCATTGATTAAACCTCGTAATAGATTTTCCGCCGCTTCAATTTCCATGTTTTGACGGGCCTCTTTTGCCAGCGAGCCGACATGCGACGAGAGAATAATATTGCTACATTCAAGCAATGGCCCTTGATAGGGCTCCTGTTCAAAAGTATCCAATGCAGCAGCCCGCAGTTTGCCAGTGTTCAATGCTGCTGCCAACGCTTCTTCATCAACCAATCCACCACGTGCGGCGTTGATGACAATCGCGCCTGGTTTCATGTTTTCAACTGTCTGGGCGTTTAGTACGTGGTGTAATTCAGGTCCATAGGGAACATGTAGGCTGATAATGTCTGCTGTTGCTATTAGTTGATCAAACGAGACTGATGTGACGCCAGTTGGTACATGACTGATATGTGGATCATGCGCAATGACGTTGGCTTCAAACGCATGGCATAGGTTTGCGACACGTCGGCCAATATGTCCCAGCCCAATGACACCAACAGTTTGCGCAGCCAGTAATCCACCTTGGGTGCGTGGCCATTCACCCGTACGCACGGCTTGATCTGTTTGACAGATTTGTCTCAAAGCGCTCAGCATGAGTCCCATAGTGAGTTCAGCAACGGCCTGAGCAGGCGCTTCCGGTGTATTCAAGACAGTTATGCCCAATTGCTTTGCTGCAACCAAATCGACACTATCCATACCGGTGCCACAGCGGGAGATGACTTTTAGATTGTTGGCAGACTGGAGGACGCGTTCAGTGAGCGGTTCGATTCCTGCAATCATGCCGACAACATCATCGTCAAGTAATGTCATCGCTTCATCTTCAGTCAGGCGGCGTTTATGAGGATTACTCACGACTTGCAGACCTTTTTGCAATAACTGTTGAATATGGGGATTGTTGTCGATGCCAAATGATGAGGTGGAAATAACAAATTTTTTCATTATATTTATAGCGCTGAACGAATAGTTTTAAGGTGATTGCGGCAAATCGAATCAAGGATGCGGATATCCAGAGCATAACCCAGAAAGTTAAATCCTGCTTTAATACGTTGTTGTAAGGCTTCCGGGTCAGGTTCGATGACATGAATACCACCCGGTTTGTTGGCGCGTTGGCCTGCTTCCAATATTCGTGCAATGGCCGCTTGCACATCTGGGTGGTCCAATTCGCCAGGACGTCCCATAGAACCAGATAAGTCATATGGGCCAATGATATAAGCATCAATGCCAGGCACAGCCAGTATGGCGTCGATGGCATTGACAGCATCAACATGTTCAATCATGGCGACGATCACTGCATTACTTTCCAACCACTGTTGGTAGACCGGGAAGCTGGCACCATAACCTTGCGCACGTGCCAGACCAACGCCGCGTTGTCCGCGTGGTGGATAATACATACCATTTACTGCTGCTTTGGCATCCGCAGCAGATTTTATCATTGGCACCATGATGCCCGTTGCGCCAGCGTCCATTATGCGTTTAATCTGATCCGGGTGGTTTGAGGTGAGACGTACGATAGCAGGGCATTGCTTGCCGTCAAGCACCTGAATGATGGTTTGGATCTCATTAAGTTCTAAAACACTGTGCTCCATGTCAAGCACCAGCCAGTCAAATCCGGCTGAAGCCATGATTTCGGCAATCGCTGTATGACCCAGTGTAATCCATGAGCCGATGGTTAATTCAGACTGCGTCAGCTTAGATTTTAAATGCATTAATTTTCCTTAATTCCTAATAACTGGCGAGTAGCGGGTCCGTTTCCATCAGTTTGGCAACGCGTGCTAAGTCGGCCTCGGTATCCACGGCCTGTGTATTGAATGATGTATGGACCATTTTAACATGCATGCCATGCTCAATCAGTCGTAGCATATCTACAGACTCTAGTTGTTCCAAAGGTGTTGGTGGCAAGTTGGTGTATTGAAAAAGTGTGTCACGGCGAAATGGAATGATGCATACTTGTTTGTATGCAGTCGTGTGTGCAAAGCCGGTTTTGGCCATGGTGGGTATGGGCTGGCGTGACATATAGATGGCATTGTCGTGTCGATCCATGACTACCTTGATTGTGTTGGCATCACGAAAATCCGCTTCATGCTCAATTTTGCGTACTAAATTTACACAATTGAGTTGTGCATCGTTATTAAATGGCGCAACGGCGCTATCAATCATATCCGGGTGTGTCATGGGTTCATCACCTTGTACCATGACAATAAGATCTGCGTCCAGGTCAGTGACAGCTTCGGCTACACGATCACTGGCGCGTTCATGGGTATCGGCGGTCATAATGACGGACGCGCCAAAACCTTCAGCAACTTCGCGTATCTCTTCGTCGCAAGTTGCAATATAAGTAGTATCTAGCGATTTGCTCATGGCAACGCGTTTAAAGATATGTTCAATCATCGGGCGCCCGAGTATGTTTGCGATTGGTTTGCCTGGAAATCGAGATGAGCCCATGCGTGCAGGTATTACAGCTATTGTTTTCATTTGTATTGTGTTGTATGTGTATGTTCAAAAGTAATCATCATCATCTTTTTATTTGAGTAATATCATGATAAAAATGGCGTAACGCTTAGATGTAAGATTTTGTAAAGATCAAGTTGAAGGAGTACGGGTTGCTGGTAAATGAAAGGGTACATGTGTAGAATTGCCGCGCATATTCTCTTAGTGTGGTTTTTTTAGTTTGTCCGAGAGTAAGTATAAAACGTTATCTTGTTTAAGGGACTGTCGGAGAATTGGGTAATCAACTGAGAGAAAGGTATTTTGGTCACAATTTTCAATAAATCCCAATAATTTTAGATAAATAGAATAACTGTTCGCTAAAAATGATCAAAAAATCTGCCGCAAAACGTTTTTCCCCCGCTACGATTATTATGTCCGGTCAGTTTCCTAGTGTAATTATAACCATATCATGGGTATGAAAGCCCTTTTCTTTCTTCGCCATTATAACGACATTGATCATGTGACCCCGGTGATTTATAAATGGGTCAAGTCTGGCCACCAATGTGATGTGGTTTTGATTGGTTCGACAAAGTTTCGTCACGATTTCCGTATTAAATATCTAAGTACGTTGGAAGGTGTGCGTGTTGCACATGTTCGTCAGGTATTTGGATTATTTGGTTTTTTAAAGTGGCGGCTGCAGATGTTTTTGTTGACGGGTAATGTGCGGCGGATAAAATTTCTTGGTACATTGGTCAGTTCGCTGGCAGATAAATTTCATGAGAAACGCCGGGAGCCCCTATGGCGAACTACTTCAAACCATTTGTTGACAAGAAGCTTTGAGCATGTTGATCGGGGTGTCATTGCTTTTGATTGGGTGGAGAGAAATTCGGTCGTTAGCATAGAGTGGATAAAAACTCTGATACAAATGGCGCGTGATAGAGGTTTAGGCACATTGTCTTTGCCGCATGGTGACAGTCCACATGCAAATCAGCTGATACGTCGCGGTGAGCGAAGTGTGGGGCCTGATGCTACGTTTTCTGCTGCTGGAATATTCGATAAAGTAGTTGTGCCAAACGAATTATGTGCAGCACGTTTCCGACCTTTTTTGCAAGAGCAAGCAGTTGCTGCTCTCGGTTCTCCACGTTTCTGTGAAGAGTGGCTGGCTAAGTTGGCTGAAATTTTACCACCATCTCCATTAAAGCATTCAGATAGCCAGCTTAAAATAGTGATGTTTTTAAGAAAGGCTAATTTCACAACTTTCTGGGAAGAAGTGGGTGAAGTAGTTCATATGATTGCAGCTTTTCCGGGCGTAGAGCTGATTATAAAACCACATACACGCAGTGGCTGGAAACAATCGTTGACCAAAGACAGCTCGATTAAGCAATTGCCTAATGTAAGTGTTGCTGGAGATAAAGCGCATTCAGCGCATCTGATGAATTGGTCTGATGTTATTATTGACTTGGCCACTTCAGTTGTATTTGAGGCAGTTAGGGTTAAGAAGCCGGTATTGGCCGCTGATTATTTAATTGCTGGCCGTTCAACGGTTGCAGATTATATGCCTGAAACAGAATTGAGGTGTCGAGATGATGTATATGAAAAGATAAACAGTTTTTTGTCTAATGGTTGTGATTCCTTTTATGTTGAAGAAAACCGTCAACGTTTTTTGAAGGAAGTGTTGGACGGCTCCGATAAAGATGTTTTGTCGCGTTATGTGGCGTTATTAGAGAAATCAGCCGCACTCTAATTGCAAGCATAGGTTGCCTTGTATGCATTGAGTTTTAATTACTATAATTTGCGATAGGGTAATGCTTCTAAAAAATATATTAAATGATCTGGTAGTGGCTGCCTATAAGATTAGAGGCGGGTACACTAAAATTAAAGTCCGGGGTCAGTCACTACTGATTTCAGTGGAACACCGGCGGTCGCTTAAACGAGCGCGAACCTATTCCATTAAAGAACCAGAAACACTTGATTGGATCGATAATTTTGAGCCCAATACATGCTATTTTGATATTGGTGCAAATATCGGTCAATATTCCTTATATCCCGCAAAAAAGTATGGAGAAAGTATACAAGTTTTTGCTTTTGAACCGCAGAGTAATAATTATTATGCGCTCAACAAGAATATATATATAAATAACCTGAGAAAAAGCATTGTATCTTACTGTGTCGCAGTTTCTGGTTGCACTGAATTCTCAAAACTATATATCCCAAAATTTATTGCTGGTGGGAATCGATCCCAGTTTGGAAAAGAAAATATTGAAAATATGAAGACGGCTGCCACGCATACGCAAGGTATGTTTGGAGTGACGTTAGATGATTTGTGCAAAAAATGGAGATTTCCGTATCCTAATTATATTAAGATCGATGTTGATGGGATAGAGATTCCCATCCTAAAAGGCGCCAAGCATGTGTTGGCGCATCCCGATTTGAAGTCAGTCATTATTGAATTGGGAACGCTGGAGGAACAGAACGAGGCTGTTGCTTTGATGCAACAAGCTGGCCTTGAAGTGAAGCATAAAACAACCAAGAATTGGGGCGAAACATGTTTTATATTTGAGAGAATATAATTTTTAAACTGTTTTTTCTTTTAGCTTATTTGCCATGAACGAATTGTTAGAACTATGAAAGCACTGTTTTTCCTGCGTCATTATAACGATATAGATCATATTACTCCGGTTATTTTCAAGTGGGTGGATTCTGGTCATAGTTGTGATGTTGTATTACTTGGGAAGAAAAAATTTATTCGGGATTACCGTATTGAGTTTCTGAGGAAACTCAATGGAGTACATGTTGTTCATGTGCATGAGCTATTGCCTAGCGTTGAGTTTATACGATGGCGATTACAAATGTTAATGTTGGTTCGTAGCGCACATGATTCTATTTTCGGTCCATTGGTTAAATATTTTAACCGTGCCTATGATTTCAAAAAACGTGAGCCGGTTTGGCAGCGTGTTACCAATTGCTTGTTGAGTTATTCTTTTAAAGAAGGTGAACAAGGTGTTGTAGTTTTCGATTGGATAGAAAGAAATTCATATATTTGCGTAGAATGGGTTGAAACGTTTGTGTCTATGGCGCGTAACATTGGTTTGGGTACGGTTTCTCTGCCACATGGTGATAGTCCTCATGCCAGTCAATTGATACGGCGAGGCGAGTGGGTGCTTGAGCCGGATACTTCATTTTCTGCGGCAGGAATGTTTGATCAGGTGGTTGTGCCAAATGAGCTTTGTTCCGTGCGTTTTCGTTCTTTATTCGATAACCGTAAGATTGCTGTGCTGGGTTCGCCGCGTTATTGTGACGAGTGGTTGACTAAGTTAGCTACGATTTTACCGCCTTCGCCGTTAGCCCAAACTGATAGCAGACTCAAGGTGGTCATGTTCCTGAGAAAAGCAAATTATACAACTTTTTGGGAAGAGGTCGGGGAGGTGGTGCAAGTAATCGCTGCTTTTCCGGGTGTGGAACTGGCTATAAAACCGCATACGCGGGGCGGTTGGAAACAGTCCTTAACGAATGACACTGAACTACAGCGACTGCCGAATGTGACCATGATCAATGATGCTGTTCATTCAGTTCATTTGTTGAATTGGGCGGATGTAATTATTGACCTCGCCACCTCAGTTGTATATGAAGCGATTAAAGCAAAAAAACCTGTTTTGGCGGCGGATTATTTGCATGCAGGCCGTTCTGCAGCCGCTTTTTTTATGCCGGAGACTGAGTTGCGGTGCCGGGACGATGTGTATCAAAGGATAGCAGGATTTCTGTCTGATGGTTGTGAAGATTTTTATATCGAAGAGCATCGCCAACGTTTTTTGCAAGAAATGATGGATGTTGGTGGTGTCGATGTCCTGGATCGCTATGTTAAGTTGTTGGAGGCGTAATAACAAAGGAATATTCCGGCAACTCTTTGGCTACATTTTTCGATATTCTTTACGAAAATACCGACTTGCTTCTAATAGGTGTACCTAAAAACTGTTTTCCTTGCTACGATTACTTCGCCTGATTGCAATGCTGATAGTTGGTTGTGGGGAATGCCGCACAAATTAATTGACGCATAATATATATTTACATAATATTCTTAATAAGCGGGAAATTGTCACACGTATTTGTGGATGATTAAAAAATCTCGAGAATGTTCAAAATGCGCTCAAAAATTGAGTGGAGCTGAGCGATGAGCAAAGGGATTCTTCTGACCGGGAGACAGATTGGTGATATCAGGCAGACTGATTATTTGCTGTCTTGATGATGAATGGTGTCGGTACCCTGCTGGGAGAAAAAGGTTATGATAGTGATGCATTTTTTAGATGCTCATTGTCTCATTGTATAAGGAACTGAATCAGATATTCCGTCTCACAGTCACATAATTTATCCGTGAAGTTGTAGTTGGCTCGTTTCTATCTAATTTGGACTTGGTGAAATATCCACGGGGTCTAGTGTCTTACATAGAATAATTTTGATGTTATGAATGAGTTGGCAATACCATCAGTAGCTGTTGTTATTCCTGTATATAATTCGCCCGAGTTGACAAAACGTTGTATTAATTCAGTTGTCGCTCATATTGGTCGAGATATACGGCGCATAAATATTTATGATGATGCATCAAATGATCAAACCCGTACGATGCTTGATAATCTGCAACATGATCAAGTGCATGTTTATCACGCGCCTAAAAATCAAGGTTTCGGTCAATCAGTTAACACTGCAATCGCACAATCTGACGCTGATTTTGTATTGGTGTTGAATTCTGATACGGAGGTTTATGAGAATATTTTGCCAAAGTTATGCGCAGCTTTTACTGCTGACTCAAAATTAGCGGTTATTAGTCCTATTCATAACAAATGTACGGCTGAAGAATTAGGTCGTTATATACGTCAGCCTAGTGGCTATTTACAGGTATATCGCTTCCAAGGCCATGCATTTTTGATTCGACGTTACGTTTTTCTGGAAATTGGCGGATTTGATTCTGTTTTTGGTCGAGGCTACTACGAAGATATTGATTTGGGTCGTCGACTTGATAGACACGGTTGGCGAATCGGCGTGCATCCTGATGTTTACATTCATCATAAAGGAGGAGGGACGTTTGGTCGGGGTAGAGCTTACCGCCGACTAATGACGCATAATCGGGCAATTTATCTGGCGCGTTATCCTACTGCAAGTCGTAATATTCTTATGGT
>JAHZIU010000282.1 GCA_022601315.1 Betaproteobacteria bacterium | reverse complement strand
ATTTAACCAGATTATGCAGATGCGGGATATGGGCAAAACAATTTTATTTTGCTCGCATTCATTATTTCAGGTTGAAACTTTGTGCGCTCGCGCCATCTGGATCAATCATGGCGAAATAGTGATGGACGGCGATTCATCTGAGGTCGTTGCGGCTTACCAGAGCTTCCTGGATAAAAGTATCCTGGATCCCACAACTGCAGAAACCAAGTCTCAAGTCACAGATACTGACACACGAGCAGCAGATATTGCGCATGCAAATGGTAATGCGCGCCTTAAAAAGGTTACCGTCATAATTGATGGCATCAGCAACCCCACTACAACAATGATTATCAGTGGTCATTCCAGTATTGAGGCACTGATCAGTTTTATCTCTGACCCGACGTTACCTTGCCCAAATATCGCTGTCACACTACATGCAATGGATGGGCGTACACTAACCAGTGCAGCCACTTGGGAGGATAGTGTCAGCTTACAACGCAAAACGGATGGATCATGCCAAGCTTGTTTGACCTTTGATCAACTACCATTGCTCAAAGGTGAATACCTGTTAAGCGTACATTTACTGTGTGAACTGGGTTTGCATCTTTATGATTCGGCGAATGGCGTTGCCACGCTCAAGGTACAACAATCAGGCCATTTACAAGGATACTTCATGATTCCGCATCGCTGGAAATGCGAATGACAAACGCTACAACCCATTCAAAATCACACTCTGAAAAACGCAAAGTACACGTATATCACAATCACTGGATTGAGATAGATGCATTAGATAGCCTAAACTTGCTCACTAATCACGGAGTTTATGAACCGGATGAAACAGCACTTTGTCAGCAATTGATCAATTGCGGTGATCGAGTGCTAGATATCGGTGCCAACATCGGTTATTACACTTTACTATTTAGCGACCTTGTATCACCCACTGGTTGCGTTAACGCCGTTGAACCTGATCGGGATAACTTTGTTTATCTACAACGTAATCTGGCCGATCAAATTGCAGCTAATAGTGTTTTTTTGCATCAAGTCGCCTTAGGAGATTCGGCTCAGCAAGCACGACTATATCGTGCCACAGAAAACACTGGTATGCACCGTCTGTATTCTTCAGTTTGTTGTAGCGATGATAGTACTGAAGTATCTGTACTCATCGGCGATAGCCTGAAGCTCGCTCCGCTGGATTTCATAAAAATCGATATCGAGGGTTATGAGCCGGCTGCAATATGTGGCCTTACCGAAACACTAAAACACTCACCTAATCTGAAAATATTATGTGAATTTTCCCCGCTTTCATTATGGGAAGCGGGTTTTTCGCCGATTGAATTTCTCAAAGAAATGCGCGCATCTGGTTTACGTCTCGTTGTTCAACATAGCAAGAAATGGCAGACCGGCTCATTTGATGAGATGGAACAAGCGCTAGCACAAATTCCACAGTCTGCAATAACACCATTCATCGACAAACTACAAAAAATTGAAAGCAATCAAGATATTCATCAACAAGCAGCAGCTTTTCTTGAACAACATCAATACCCCCGTCCTTTACTGGAAAACATTTTGCTAGTTGCAAATGATGCCTGGGAAACTGTGTGTAATACATTGCAAATTAATCACCCGTCTATTACAACAACGGTTATCAAAAAAAGATGGCGATGTCGTTGGGCATCAAAGCATGATAAAGCGGTATTTTTATCACTATTTCAATCAGCTTTTGGTGATGCCATGCCAGCTAACCTATGGATGTGGAAATATGATCATCAAGATAAATATGGCATATTCGCACATGTTGATGGCAAAATTATCGCTTACTATGGTGGATTACCACGTAAATTTTGGCTCAATGGCGAAACGATACCTGCTGTCCAGATTTGTGATGTTATGGTCGCACCGAATATGCGTGGTATTCTGACGCGCAAAGGGCCATTTATGCATACTGCAGATACTTTTCTGACTGCTCAAATTGGGCGAGATAAAACTTATCATTTCGCTTTTGGTTTTCCTTCCGATCGTGCTGCACGTTTAGGCGAAAAATCAGCTTGGTATGCACGTACCGATACATTTTTCAAAGTCACCTGGCCTGCGGCTACAGCATTACCCTTCTGGTTTAAAACAACGCCCCTCAAAGCAGACCGCTATGTTTTAGTGGATAGTCTTTGGAAAGCCATGCAAACATCGTTACCCAATGTTCTACTTCCTATTAAAGACGCCACTTTTTTTAAGTGGCGCTACCAAGGCCACCCCAACCGGGATTATTCATCGTATATCGTGTCCTGGCGAGGCATTAATAAAGTTATTGGCATTGTCACGTTACAGGACCATGGGCCGGATATGGGTATGGAAATAATGGACTTGTTAGCACCTGCATCTAAATTAAAAACTTTACTAATCGCCGCACAAAATATTTGCATAAACTCAGGCCGCAGGCGTCTTTTTAGCTGGATGACGCCGGCAATACTTCCCTTTTTACCCAAACCAAGCCAGCAAGCAGAAGTTTCCGGTGTCTATATTACGCCTGATCACAAAAAAATAATTGATCAGCAAAAAATCAGTTGCTGGTTGATGAGTGGAGACACTGACTTTCGCTAAATTTTATTACGGAATCGCTACTCATTCACTTACCAATACTTGATCAAGAACCAATCTAACAGTGTTAAACTAGTACTTCTTAAAAAATCCAGATTCCAACCCAACTACTGTATTGCGGAAAAGTTTCTTACTTACAGTGGATAAAGTTACCAGAAAACACATAGATTATCCGAGAGAAAATCGACAACTATGAAGATTCTCATGGTCACTCGTGAAACACAGACTGAAAAATGTTACGGTCTTGGGCGCAGCCTAACACCGCTGGCTGAAGAACTCCGACATCGCGGTTTTATGGTCGATTATATTTGCCAGTCTGACCTAGGACCGCGGTCAGTCCGCTGGCAACAACGACTCAACCGTTTGTTCTCAATCCTACCAAACAACAGTAAAACGGATACCGATTTTCCTATCTTATTTTCCGCCCTGCTCGAACGGCTGAACATGGGTCGTGTTGCAGCAAAACTGGCTGCTCAACAAGGGTTCACGCATGTACACTGTCACGATCCCGTTATTGCAGCAGGCTTCCGTTTATTCGCTCGATTATATCCAGATTGTCGTGCTGTCTGGGGCGTAACAGAGCATGGTTTTGGCTGTTACACCAATGCAATGCGTGATGATGGCATAAGGCTTGGCAATCATATAATTCGTATCATTCGCGCTTGGGAAGCACGCACGTTACTCGCTGCTGACTGGGTAATCGCCCCTACCCACAGCGGCATTACACAGATTGCTAACGATTTAAATATTTCACCAATTCCTGAGCACTGGCAACATGTT
>JAHZIU010000281.1 GCA_022601315.1 Betaproteobacteria bacterium | reverse complement strand
TAGTCACTATGCGGCCATACTTTGGTCAGATCAAACGGATTAATCGAATAGGTATCTGCCTCTTTTTCCGGCATCACCTGTATTTTCATTGCCCAACGCGGAGAATCGCCGTTCTCTATGCTTTCATATAAATCCCTTTGCGCACTTTCGCGGTCGTCACCAATTAATTTAGCAGATTCCTCGTCTGTCAGGTTTTCAATGCCTTGCATGGATTTGAAATGAAACTTCACCCAAAAACGTTCATTGTTTGCATTGATCAAGCTGAAAGTATGACTACCAAAACCATGCATATGACGGTATGTGCGCGGATTACCCCGGTCACTCATGACAATCGTAATCTGATGCAACGCTTCGGGAAGCAGAGTCCAGAAATCCCAGTTATTATTCGCGCTGCGCAAATTTGTACGCGGGTCACGTTTGACTGCGTGATTTAAATCTGGAAACTTGAGTGGGTCGCGTAAGAAAAATACTGGTGTATTGTTCCCTACAAGATCCCAATTGCCTTCTTCTGTATAAAATTTAACAGCAAAACCACGAATATCACGTTCTGCATCGGCAGCACCGCGCTCTCCGGCAACCGTGGAAAAGCGCAAAAATACGTCTGTTTTTTTTCCGATTTCAGAAAATATTTTTGCCTTTGTATATGGACTGATGTCATGCGTCACTGTAAAGCTGCCATAAGCGGCAGAACCTTTCGCATGCATACGGCGCTCGGGAATGACTTCACGATCAAAATGCGCCATTTTTTCTAAATACCAGACATCCTGGAGAAGCATCGGTCCCCGAGCACCTGCCGTCATCACATTTTGATTATCGGCAACTGGCGCGCCGTTTGTTGTTGTGAGGGATTTTTTATTTTCCATTTGATTTACTCCTTTTAGCTCAAAAAACACAAATTTAAAATGCAACGAATACTAAAGCGCATAAGATAAAACCACTTTGTTGCATTTTGCTGGGTAGCAGATTGAACTATACTCCCTGGATAAAAATTGGTAAAACGAGTATTATCGAACCCCATCATCGACTAAAACGATTAATAATGACGCCCTCTATTAAACAACTTAAATATATTGTTGCAGTTGCTGAACAACGGCATTTTGGCAACGCGGCCACCGCTTGTCATGTCACACAATCGACGTTAAGTGCAGGCATCCAAGATTTAGAAGAAATATTAAATGTTCAAGTTTTCGAACGTACCAAGAAGCAGGTGCTCATCACGGAAAAAGGTCAGGAGATCGTTCTGCATGCGAAACGTGTGCTACAAGAAATTAATGGTCTGGTAGACGCAACATCATCAACATCAAAACCGCTTTGTGGCAAAATCACACTAGGTGTAATTCCAACTGTTGGCCCCTATTTACTACCCACAGTATTAGCTAAATTACGTAAATCCTTTCCGGAACTTAAAATTTTTCTACGCGAAAGCCAAACCGCAGCATTACTGGAAGACCTAACCACAGGTCGAATTGATGCGGCACTCATTGCCTTACCCTATCCTATTAATGATTTGAAGAAAATTGAGCTATTTGATGACCTTTTTCACTTAGCGTGCCCTGCTGATCATCCACTGGCAAATCGGAAGTTGCTCAAAGTTCAACATTTAGCAACACAACCCCTACTTTTACTTGAAGAAGGCCATTGTTTACGCCAGCATGCACTATCAGCTTGCAAATTTAAAGGTGCTGATTACGGTGTCCCCTATCAATGCACGAGTTTATCGACACTTATACAAATGGTTGCCAATGACATTGGTATTACGCTTGTACCTGAAATGGCCGTCAAATCGGGGTTACTGACTAAAACAGGTTTAGTATCCCGTTCATTTAATGACAAAAGCGTAAAGCGAACTATTGGAATGGTATGGCGATCAAGCAGTAGCAAACAAAGCGACCTTCAATTATTAGCAGAATATATTAAAAAATTTGGCGCTATTGCAAAAAAACCTGCATGACCACGTACAAATCTGTTCAACGACTGATTAAACCCAGTGATGCTGCAACTTGGATTTCCTGTATCCGCCGTGTATGGTTAGATAAACATCAAATCGGGGATTTTGAGGTTGATGCATTTAATCAGCTTTTGATGGATACCGGATTAGAACACGAAGCCGCCATACTGGCTAAACTACAAAGCCAATACGCTGTGCATAAAGCCAACTCATTTGATCATACTCAGGAACTCATGCAGCAAGGTGTTGCTGTTATTTATCAAGCCCGGTTAATAAATGAAGAAGAAGGTTTAATCGGCTATCCAGATTTCCTGATTCGTCATGAAAGTGGTCAATACCAATCCGCCGATGCCAAACTTTCCCAAAGTGAACACAAAAAAAGTATACAAATTCAATTAGGGCTGTATCGACGTATACTCGATAATGAATTGCCAGCAATTATATTCTTGGGTGATGGCAGAACGGCAATACTCGGCGAAGAAACTAATCCATTAGTAGATGAATTTATCTTGAGCATGAAAGAACTGCTTAATATGCCACAACAACCCGCTGTGCGTTATAGTCACAGCAAATGCCGTATTTGCCCGTACTATGTACATTGCCGACCGGAATTTGAAGAAAATGAAGACTTGTCATTACTCTACGGCGTCCACGGCAGTGCAGCCAGACATCTGGCGGAAGCGAACATATCAACCATTACCCAATTTGCCAACAGTACTGCTGAAACCATACCTGATGTACCCTATCTGAAAGGCCCCAAAAAGAAGCATCGAGCTATTCTGCAAGCCAAATCATTCCTGACGAGTGAAGTATTTCAATTGAATAAAGTGGAACTGCCTGAAGGCACCTGGGTACATTTTGATATTGAAGACAATCCACTGACTCCCTCGCGCACACGGCATGTTTACTTATGGGGATTTCTGCCACCGCCTTATAACAGTGATAATTTCGAAGCCATTTGGACAGATGACGAAACCCAGGATTACCAGGGCTGGCTAAACTTTCTAGAAAAAATGAATGTTTACCGCACACAATATGCCCCGCTGATTCTCGCACATTATTCCAACCATGAAAGAGCCACCATAAAAAAATACGCCGAGCGCTACGACATGCAAAGCCACACCACGGTTCAATGGCTACTAGGCAATGACAGTCCTTTATTTGATATGCAAAAGCCGGTACTGAACAATCTGGTGTTACCACTACAAGGTTACGGACTGAAAGATATTTGCAAACACCCACAGCTGGTTAATTTTCAATGGGAAAATGAGGAATCCGGCGCACAATGGTCCGTCGTTCAATTTAGTCGTTTTTTAGACGAAACCGATGCACACAAGAAACATCAACTAAAATCTGAAATACTTGGCTATAATCGAGACGACGTGACTGCCACTCGTAAACTGGAGGAATGGTTGAGGCATCATTTCATGTAACCCTACAACAATTCAAAAAGGATTACTGATGAACAACGCGGATATCTAATGGAAACAATGCTTTAAGCATTTCAATAAAGCGTTCTCATTTTTCAAATCCGCGATTGCCATTGAACAGCCCACTGTTATCGAACGTGTTGGCTTGATTCAATTTTTTTAAATGACTTTTTGGCGTTTAAGGGCGCAAGGTTACATATGATACCGTGCTAAATCTGGCTGATCTAAAGAATAAACAAAAACCACTCCCCTATTTTCTCGATGTGATCAATTATCAAAGTATTCAAGGTCCTGAATTAATTAAGTACATCAACAGAATGGGAATGGGGATAGCGATAATTAACCGAAGTGACAAGTGATGCATTTTCCCAGTTGCATTCAATGCGGCAAACGCGCATTTAGTCACAGTACTGATTAAAGGAGTGAAACATGAGAAGCTTTTTCTTAACGATGATTCTGAGTACTGTAATAGTCTTAACCGGTTGCGCCGGCCAATCTCCTAAAGATACTGTTGCAAGAGATTCGCTTGTTCAATGTGGTGATGTTGCAAGCAGAGGACATTTGAATGTCCTCTCCATTAATCTTTTATTTTCTGAAACGAAAACGCGCGATCAACGTTTAGATGCAATTGCCGAATTTGCCAAAGCACATTCTGTCGACGTAATCCTTATGCAAGAGGTAGCTGGCGGTATTCTAGCCAAGACGGCCAATAGCGCCCTTAATCTCCAGGGAAAACTTCGCGATCAAGGCGGCGAATACGATTTGCATTCGGCCTTTGAGGTCGGATTGCCCGGGTTATTAACATTGGCGAATGCCACTTTAAGCCGCTGTGATATTGACTTCAAAATGGTCAAACAGCTGCCTAAGACCTCAGAACTGGAATTTGAAAAACACGATATTAGAATACCGAGAAACATCATGATGACACGACTGACTATCCCTGATTTGGGAAAACTCAATGTGTACAACACACACCTCTGTGCAAAATGCAGCGCCGACGAAATGAACAGTCAATTGGATGTAATGCTCGAATTTATTGATGATGTGGAAGATTTCTTCCCTCAGAATAATCCCATGATTCTTGGTGGTGATTTCAATATCGACCGGCTTCGTACTGCGCCTTTCGCGGAAAAGCCATTCTATGACAGAATCGTTGCTGCCGGTTTCACCGATGCTTATGCTGAGGGAAGAATATTAGATGAGCTGTGCAGCAACACACAAGCTGCTGACAAGCACTGCACGGTGGGTGTATCCAATTTAGATATTGGCGACTCTGCCAGACGGGTTGACTATATATTTGTCAATAATGTCGATAATGTGCGGGAAAGTCGCGTGGTTTTCAACACCCTCATTGATCCGAGTCAACCCACCGCATCCGATCATGCCGGCGTGTTTGTCTCAATAGATCTGCCTTAATGATATAAAGCTAAACTATTCGATTAACTACTACCCAACGCCCGGCGGTAATTTCTCAAAATGGGGAATGCCCTCGGGCAAACAGGCCCACTTGGGTGCTGAAGCAGTATAAATAGCCATTGCCGGTGTCAAATTATCGCTATCATCCAACGTTACCGCAGCAATCGACACCATATCCACCACGGTGACAACTATGTAGACTGTGACGCCACAATCTTTACAAAAATGGTGGTGCAACGGCTGCCCAGAGTCCCCCAAACGGGTAAAAACCGCCGTTTCACCCTTATCTAAACGCAAACTATCTTTCGGCACCCACAATGCAAAATACTTATCAGAACCTGTGTGCGCTTGACACTCCTTACAGTAACAGAAAGCAGTATTGATCGGCTCGCCTTCATAGCTATATTCAATATTCCCACAAGCACATTTACCGTGTTTTCTATTGGTCATTTCTTGACTCCGAATTTAAATCCCAGTGATACATTCAGGTACCAAAAATTATTGTAGCTGAAAAAATAAAACACAGGAAGCATGTGCCTGCTAAG
>JAHZIU010000280.1 GCA_022601315.1 Betaproteobacteria bacterium | reverse complement strand
TGAACAGCTTGAAGCAGCGATTACATCAAAGACCAGAATGTTTGTAATTAACAGCCCCAGCAACCCTTCTGGTGCCGTTTACAACACTGAGGAACTCAAAGCACTGGGAGAAGTGTTACGCAAACACCCACAAATAATTATTGCAACTGATGATATGTATGAACACATCTTATTATCTGGCCAGAAATTTGCAAATATCCTGAATGCATGTCCTGACTTATACCCACAAACGGTTGTATTAAACGGCGTTTCCAAAGCTTACGCGATGACCGGATGGAGAATCGGCTATTGCGGCGGACCAGCACATATTATTACTGCGATGGAGAACATACAATCGCAGAGCACATCTAACCCCAGTTCAATTTCTCAAGCCGCGGCTGAAACTGCACTAAACGGTGATCAATCTTGCATTAACCCCATGGTGACGGCATTTAAGGAACGTGGCAATTTCATTGTAGAACAACTTAATAGCTGCAATGGCATTCAGTGCTTACCCTCTGATGGATCATTCTATTCTTTTGCAGATGCACGCAAGGCAATTGAGAATTTACACAACAAAGGATCTCTGAACACACAAACTGATATTGCTTTCAGTGAATTTCTATTGGAACAAGCGGGCGTGGCCGTTGTTCCAGGTTCTGCATTTGGTAATGAAGGCTATATGCGCCTGTCTTTTGCCACATCCATGCAAAATCTAAGTATGGCACTTGAGCGTATTAAGAAAGCTGTTGACTAAAGGAATAGCTACAAAAAAATACGATATGGACTTAATGACAAGAATTTTTTTGATATTAAGTCTGCTTATAAGCAGCTCCGCCAATTTCGCTTTTGCCGATTTTAGCAACAGTACAGAATCTTTAATCATGCGCGACGGTATAGTAGCTAGTGACATCGTCTATAGTAATGTAACGCGTCCATTGATTCTAGCTGATGCCAATTCCACGGTATCGGACGCCAGCTTAGAAGATACATACTTTTCCACCACAGCTTTAAACACTTTTTCAGAAAGTGGTTTAAGAGTTGATTTCGCTGGCTGTGCTTTATCAGGTACAAATCAAATTACTTGTCTGACCAAAATTGTTACAGTCAATCAGAATTTGCAAGTATCCGCATATGCTACCGGTTTCCGATCAAGAGTCAGTCGGTTATTTGATAATTTAAGCAATGAATATCCAGCGTCAACTGTGTCCGCACCCGATATGGCGGAAACAAGTCACTTGGTGCTTAGTTTAATGAAGGATATACCGGTTGAAGTTAGGTTTATCTATCGCAACATCAATCCATCAGCAACATCAATTTCACTTTTCGAACCAATGTTTGAATATTCAGACACACTAATTAAAAGCACCTTTACTAATATAAGCTTCTGACTGAGTAATATTATTTCTTAGCGTGTATTTCCGAACAAATATACACAGTATATTGGGAACCAACGAAAGATCGGTCACTGTTCAAATCCCATACAGATGATACCCACATTCAACCTTTAAGTGCACCACGAACCATGGCACATTCAGTTTACAAGTGCTGACCAAAAAGATTTGGAAAAATCAATTACTGGCTATACATTTTTCGATCACTTCTTGCAAACTTTTAATTGACATACTCCCTTTAACAACAAATCCTTTTACAAAATCATAAGATAGCGCTTTCTCTTTATCTTCATCTCTTTCAGACGAAGTAAACATAGTGAAAACTGATGATGAATAATCATTACTATTCTCTCTAATTTTAGAAAATTCTTCCAAAAACTCAAATCCACCCATTATTGGCATATTGATATCCAGAAATATAACAATTGGGGGGAAATTGCCAGGATATTTTCTAAAATTTTCTTCATAATCGATTAAAAATTCCAATGCAATTTGCCCATTGTCTGCTTCAAAAATTTCTGTTGCAACCTCCAATTTACCAATCATCCTTTTTAGTAAATACCTGTCTGACTCACTATCATCTACCAACATTATTGAACATTTTTTCATTTTGTATCCTAATTTGATTTAGGTAGGGAGTTCTATGATGAATTTTGTTCCGCTAGTTGAGCTTGTAAAGCTTATTTGTCCCTCCATTTTATCAACATGCTTCTTTATGATGTACATTCCCAAACCACTTCCATACGATATTTTTGGATGGAAACGTTGGAACATGCTGAACACGCGTTTATTAAACGCATCTGGAATCCCAATACCGTTATCTTCTACAACGCAGTAATTTTTATCATCTCTCTGTATTGTCGAAATTTTTATAGATCGAAAAGGCTTATTTTCATCACTATATTTAATGGCGTTCGAAATCAAATTTTCCAGGACTTGCGTTATCCGAACTTTCGATACATGAAAACTTATTGAATGATCAAGGTCAGTCTGAATAATGACATCATTGTCAATATAAGTAGATTTTAATCTCCCTTGTATTTCAGAAATAATTTCCTCAATATTAATTTCTTCATTTTCTGTAATCTCTAAATCTGCTTTCGCCAAATTTAAAATATCCACAACTAATGTTTCAAGCCTTTTAACATGGCCGATAATATTTTTGGCATTCTTTTCAGCCTCCAGATAATCGCCATCCTTTATATCTTCTCTGATTACTTCTGCTAATCCTCTAACAGTAATCAAAGGGGCTCTTAAATCATGGGATGTTCGGTAAGAAAACTGAGAAAGCTCTTCATTGGATATTTTTAACTCTCGAATATATTTTTCAAGGCTTTCTCGCTGAAATTCATTTTCCTGTTTTCTTTCATAGAGCTGGGTCGTCATTGCTCGAAGCGCTACATCCAGTTTTTTTTCGCCACTAAACAACTCATCACTCAATGAATAATTTCCATTTGAAATGGCATCTGCCAATTTCACTGTTCGGTTAAGCGGAATAATGACGCCACTGACAAGTAATACCCCTAAAGAAGCACTACCTATAATGCTAAAAACAAGAAACACAATAGCTGTACTCTTCAAAATATGCCCTTGCTTTTCTTCTTCATTAAAAGTGCGTTTCATCTCCCAATATTGAGGATCTGAGATTTGTCTTAATGTAGAAATCAGTTGATCACCCATCGAAGAATTTTTTTCCATCAGTAGCTGGATGGCAAGCGCTCTACTATTTGAATGGTCAGCTTCTGCTATGGCTTTTTGATGTTGCCTGAATAAAGCTAAATCTTGGCCGACTTTATTTAATTTTTCTATTTGCTCGGCTTTATCCCAATGTTTGGAATAGTTTATGAGTTGACTATATCTTTCTTCAATGACTGACCAAATGGCTTGTTTTTGACGAATGAATTTCTCATCTCTAAACAGTAACCAACTTTGTAGGCTGGCATGAGACGTATTAATTGCAATCATCAACCTAAGA
>JAHZIU010000279.1 GCA_022601315.1 Betaproteobacteria bacterium | reverse complement strand
GGCTTTTCCTTAGGCTTGATAACCGTTTCTACGGGTAATATCTCTATTTCTTGTTGAGATTCTAATTCTTCGGCAAGCAATGTGAATGGTATGCTAAGGAATAAAACCAAGGAAAAGATGGGTCGGAATATTTGTTTTTTCATTATTAATTAATCTGTCCTATCCTAAGGACATTAACCCAACGGGCTGCCATCACTTTACAGCGTACCAGTATTCCGATTTATATTATCGATCAGATCAGTTCGGGACAATTGTGACACTTATTAAATATAACTATTTAATAAACAATTGCCTGCGTTATATTGTTAAAAGCCATAATAATGCCAAAACATGATAAATTTTGTAATTCATACGCAGTCTCTATGATAAACCAGTAAAAAAGACACTTATAATCGCATTGTACTATTTCTCTAGAAAGGTTTCACAAGGAAACAATCGTTTCAATAATTATTTACAATTAATTTATTAAATACAAAAAACACAAGATCACGGGCCGTGCTACTCATTTTTTATGCCAGATATTAATTCTATTTTTTCAGCCAATGGCGCTCTATCTCACCATATTCCTGGATTTCGTGTACGACCCCAACAACTTGAAATGGCTCAAGCTATTGCAGATACGATTGAAAACAATTCAATTCTGGTTGCCGAAGCAGGGACAGGTACAGGCAAAACATTCGCATACCTTGTCCCCGCCCTGCTAACAGGCGGCAAAGTAATCATCTCAACCGGAACAAAAACGCTACAGGATCAACTTTTTAATCGCGATATCCCTAATATTCGTGCCGCACTTAAAGTTCCTGTAACGATTGCGTTGCTAAAAGGGCGCGCCAATTATATTTGTCACTACTATTTGGAAAGAAGCTTACAAGACAAACAAATCAGTTTTATTAGCCGAGACGAAATAAAGTATTTACAGCAAATCGAGCGCTATGCATCAAATAGTATAGACGGGGACAAAAACGGTCTAAGTAATGTACCGGAAAATGCATCTATTTGGCAGCAAGTAACCGCAACCAGTGAAAACTGCCTTGGTTCAGAATGCCCGAGTTTCAAAAAATGTTTTGTTATGGAAGCGCGCAAGAAAGCACTATCCGCTGATATCGTAGTGGTCAATCACCATTTATTTTTTGCAGATGTCATGCTACGTGATGAAGGATTGTCGGAGTTATTACCTGCCTGCAACACGGTGATTTTTGACGAGGCGCACCAATTACCCGCAACAGCCAGCCTATTTTTTGGAGAATCAATCAGCACCAGTCAGTTGCTTGATCTGGCACGTGATGCCAAATCGGAAGCTATTCAAGCTGCTAAAGATTTTACGGCATTACCCGATGCAATTGCTGCCATGGAGAAAGCGACACGTGATTTTCGTTTGAGTATCAGTGAAGAAAACACAAGATTATCCCTGACCACTATTTCGCAAAATAAAGCATTTGGTCAGGCGTTAGAAATTTTGCTCGAAAAACAAACCATATTAACAAATATCTTGGAGAATCAAGCTGAACGATCAGAGGGATTAGAACATTGCTGGCAACGTGCCAACGAGCACTTAAATCTCATTAAACGTTGGTGTGATCAAAATGAAACAGAAGGATTTGTACGTTGGGTAGAAGTCTACAACCAAGCGTTGCAACTCAATGCAACACCATTGTCCATTGCTGAAATTTTCCAAAAACAACTCAACGCTTCTGCACGTGCGTGGATATTTACTTCAGCCACACTATCCGTAAAGAAAAATTTCTCGCATTATAATGATGAAATGGGATTAATAGCGGCGCAGTCTGTCTGTTGGGACAGCCCATTTAATTTTACAGAGCAGGCCATTCTCTATGTACCCACTGATTTACCCGAACCACATCACAAAACTTATACCGACCTTGTTGTTAAAGCAGCGTTACCTGTTTTAAAAGCAAGTCGAGGACGTGCATTTTTCTTGTGTACCAGCCTACGCGCGATGCAGCGTATTTATGATCAATTGCAAAGTTCATTTGAACTTGAAAAAATTGATTTCCCATTATTGTTACAAGGGCAAGGATCACGTTCTTATATGTTGGAACGTTTCCGCGAATTGGACAACGCCATTTTGATCGGCAGCCAATCTTTCTGGGAGGGCATTGATGTTCGTGGCGAAGCTTTGTCTTTAGTCATTATTGACAAATTACCTTTTGCCCCACCGGATGACCCGGTGCTGTCGGCGCGTATTGATAAAATCAACCGCGAAGGACGCAATGCTTTTATGGAATATCAGCTGCCACATGCGGTCATTAATCTAAAACAAGGCGCCGGTCGATTGATTCGTGATGAAACAGATCAAGGTGTACTCATGATCTGTGACCCACGACTTATTACAAAATCATATGGCCGTAAAATCTGGCAAAGCTTGCCACCCATGAAACGTACCCGGCAATTAGCAGATGTCGAAGCATTTTTTCAGTAGCAAAGTATTTAATATTTAATTTATTAGAGGCGCACTAAGATATGCTTATCCAAAGTATCGTAAAAAACAAATACAAAGCATCCATATTCTTGCTGCTGTTGGCTTGTTTGACAATTTATACAACTCAGAGCATTGCTGAGGCTGAAAAGCTACCAACAACAACGCAGCAGGAAGGCTCTCAACATGTGATTTCTCCCGACAAATTAAATAATATTATTGAAAACATCACAACACAAAAAAACACGCTAAAAATAAAATTAGCCCAATTGAAAGAAGCAGGCTCAGAACAAGAAAAAACCAAAATTCAAGCAAAAATTAATGAAATAACAGAATTTATTGCACAACAAAAATCATCATTTGAAATGATAATAACAGCAGGTTCGACTTTACCGGAACCCGATACTACAGAAGGTAAAGAATTTGATTGGCAAAAAGATTTACTTGAAATTGTGCAACCAATCATTAGCGAGCTTCGCCAACTCACTGAATACAAACGCAAGATGGATGCTCTGCAACAAGACATTGCATCCTATGAATTACTTATTGATAAAATCAAAGACGTTTTGAATCATATCGCACAGATCAATAAACAAGGCCTAGGCGATGAAGCACTAAAGCAGTTTGAAAATGTTTATAGGAAGTGGCAACGCGAACTGTCTGAAAATAAACAACTGTTACTGGTAGCACGGCTGCAGTATGACGAAATGGTTAAATCACAAACAGCCAAAGAAATTACCATTAGCGAACATTTCAAACAATTTGCCTCTGGACGTGGTACGACTTTACTATTGGCGTTAGTGGCTTTCACGCTGGTTTATTTTTCCATGCTAATGCTTTGGAAAGGAATATTATGGTTCAGTGAACGTAAACCAAGTGAGAAATGGGCTTATTATCAGCGCATCATCACGCTGCTCTACCATATCATGATGGTTATGCTGGCAATTGCTGCTGTTTTCTATGTATTGAATGTCCGCAATGACCAAGTATTAGTTGCGCTGTTTATAATTTTATTAGTAAGTATCATATGGGTACTTAAGAGTTCCATCCCTCGTTTCATCAATGAATTAAAAATCTTACTTAATACCGGTTCGGTAAGAGAAGGTGAATGTATTACATATAATGGCATTCAAATGAAAGTAGAAGAACTGAATTTTGATACCAAACTGACGAATCCACTTATACCTGAACTGGAAGTAAGGTTACCTTTGGCCGAATTATCCAATTATATTTCCAGGCCATATAATGAAGATGAACCCTGGTTTCCATGCAAAGTGGGTGATTACGTCATGCTTACAGACGATAAGTATGGGTTGGTTAAGTGTATTACCCCTGAAAATGTTTTACTTTCCTTATACAATGGCATGATGCCTCAAACCTATGCCATAAAAGACTTTTTAGCTGCTCAACCAGAAAATCTTTCACAAGGTTTCATCGTCACCAGTGTGATCGGTATCGACTACAAATATCTACCGCAAAGCACCAATCAAGTGCCACAAATTTTGTGTGAAGGAATTCAAAAAGGCTTACAGCAGGAAAAATACGGTAGCGCTTTAAAACATCTGCGGGTTTATTTTTCACAAGCCAATACTTCTTCACTGGATTATAAAATTGTGGCTTTTTTTGATGGTAAAGCTGCAGAATATTACTACCCGATTGACCGTGCCTTACAACGCTACGCTGTAGAAGTCTGCAATCAACAAAAATGGGAAATTCCATTTACGCAAGTTGTGCTACATAATGCATAATCAAATAAAATCCAATGGTTTTAACTATTTTCTTACCTTAAAAGGAATTATCATGCAGAAAATTAATTACAGCAAAATATGCAGCCTCATCCTATTCTTGCTTGTTACAGTCTATGCTACGAATAGCAAAAGCGATCTTTTTGACAGTATTGATAAAGGTTTATCAAGCGTTGAGGATGCGACACAAACTGGGCGGCAAGTTATGGATGCTGGCACCACAACGGCCAGTACAGTAGCAAGCGGAGAAATTGCTTTGGTAGATACACTGGTAAGTAAGTTAGGTGTCTCCCAGCAGCAGGCATTAGGTGGAGCAGGCTCTATTTTTCAACTTGCACAGGGAAACATGGACCCGCAGTCATTTACAACATTATCTCAATCTATACCAGGTATGGACGATATGCTTAACGCAGCCCCTGTCATGCCGGAATCCGTTACCAACTTAACAGGTGGCCTGTCTTCATTAGTGGGTGATAGCAACAATAGTTTGGGCAATCTGGCGACACTTACAAATTCATTTCAGCAACTGGATCTTTCACCCGATATGGTTGGCAAATTTATTCCCGTCGTAACGGAATATGTCAGCAACACCAGCGGACAAGTCGCCACCAATCTTTTGCAATCAGCTTTAGCAATACCCTGAGAATTCGTTAGAAACCACAAATTCATTCTAGTGCTGAGAGAGCAATATCAAACAGTTTCCACTGCTCATTATTTTTGTAGCCTATTGATCTATAATATGTTATTTTAAAAAAATACAGATTAGATCAAACCAAATCACTGCAAGCTTTGGATCCAGATCACCAATATAAATTGAAAGTAATGAATACTTTTTTGATTCAGATCGTAGATACATCCAATAATTAAAGGTATACTAACTGTGCAGTTTTTAGAAATTTTTATTTTTATTTTTACAAGGTTTTTTTAACATGAAATTCACATTATTTTTTGCAGCATTATTAGCATTCGCATTAGTTGCCTGTGGCAAGCCAACCGCACCTGAGAGTCCACAAAACACTGAAAATTATGGTACTACTCATGAAGGCCAGCCAGCTGAAGGTCGTAATGCTCTTGAGGAATAGTCCTCTTAGCTAGTAAAAAAGCCCCTGTAGGAATGTTAACCTACAGGAGCATTTTTTAAGTATCCACAACCTGTCCGCCATAATCGCTCAAAATCACTAAAAACAGCGCATAGCAACACCAAAAACACTTCCAGAATCAACCCAAAAATACCTACGTGTTTAAGCTACCAAAATATAATTAGTCTGATTGTTCTATTGAAACACCCTTCTTAGACCCACACATCAGTTCAGCATCCTCTTTCAACAAAAACTCCCGGAACGCTTGCGCCACGCCTGAGAGTCGTTTGTTCTTGCGGTGCACAACATGCCAATATCGTATAATGGGAAATCCTTGTGCGTCGAGCACTTTTAGCCTACCTGTTTGTAGCTCCAACTCGGCAGTATGTTGCGACATAATGCCCAACCCCATACCAGCCTGTACAGCTTGTTTAATGGCTTCTGTGGTATCTGTTTCCATACCTTTTTTGATTTCTATTTTGTGCGACGCAAAAAAACGCTCCATAGCACTACGCGTGCCAGAACCGGGTTCTCTTACCAAAAATATTTCCTGGGCCAATCTTTTTACGGGGATTTTTTGTGCGCTACAAAGCGAATGTTCAGGTGGCGCAATTACAACCAGAGGATTCTCCATGAATGACTCACTGGCAATATCCTGATTTTCCGGAGGCTGACCCATAATCGCGAGATCAATGACATTATCAGCCAGCTGTTTCAGCACCGTTTCGCGGTTGGAAACGTTCAGACTAACCGTTACACCACTATATCGTTGGCAGAAATTTGCCAACAGATGTGGTGCAAAGTAATTGGCAGTAGTCACGGCTGAAATATTCAATTTACCGCGCTCCATACCTTTTAACTCATCCAACACTACTTCCAGATCTTCTAGTTGCTGTGAAATAGCCCGACTGTAATGATTTAACTCATACCCTGCTTCGGTCAGAAAAATTCGTTTACCTATTTGTTCAAACAGTGGCAAACTGACGTTTTCTTCCAGTTGCTTAATCTGCATAGAAACAGCAGGCTGGGATAAATGCAGTTCCTCTGCCGCACGTGAATAGCTTAAATGCCGCGCGACCGATTCAAACACTTTTAATTGGCGTAACGTTAGATGCAACATTCTTCAGCCATCAAAAACATAAATAGATATAAACCATAAGTATAAGCTTATCATAATTATTAGCATTACCGATTTGCTTTTATATAAATTTCGTAATTTTCTTTACTCCTTCGTTTTCTATCTCGACTTTTACGGCATCATCTCAAAATATACGCATTCCAATACTTGAAAGCTTCTTATATGAATACAGCTTTATTTATTCCGATAAAATTGACCTGCCTCAATAATCTGTTATTGAGTTGTATATATTAAATAAAACTTATATATACTTTAAAAAGAACAAACAAATAGGCGTCTTATTTTTCTATAATCTGTTGTAATTTAAGTTAAAAGATTTGATACACAGCAAATCGCTTTATTCAATATGAATACAATAGAGAATAGCTTTAGTTTAGAGTTATCGGATCTTACAATAACCCAGTACTATTTATAGTGATGTCAAACACCAGGCACCCTATTACCATCTATTAAATATCACGCATTTGTAATACGTTATACGGTTACCACAAAGTAAGCATTACTTTTATATAAGTTATACATTATAGATTGTATCAGGAATTCTGATTTTGTCTTATGGATAATAATTTATAATAGCAACTGTTGGCATGATTGTTTCATGCAATCTTGTTTGTAACACTGCATCCCTTTACTACCTTTTGTATTTTTGATCGTTTCGTTTTAAATTGGAGAAAATATTATGGCAAAAACATATAATGCAGGTGTAAAAGAGTATCGGCAAACTTACTGGGAGCCTGACTATACTCCGCTAGACACCGACATCCTGGCATGTTTCAAGATCACACCGCAACCCGGTGTACCACGTGAAGAAGTCGCTGCTGCTGTTGCCGCTGAATCATCAACCGGCACCTGGACAACAGTATGGACTGATCTTCTGACCGATCTTGACTATTACAAAGGTCGCGCTTATAAAATCGAGGATGTGCCAGGCGATGATACTTGCTATTACGCTTTTGTAGCTTACCCAATCGATTTATTTGAAGAAGGCTCTGTTGTTAATGTACTGACCTCCCTGGTTGGTAACGTATTTGGCTTCAAAGCGCTACGAGCACTGCGCTTAGAAGATGTACGCTTCCCTATCGCCTATGTTAAAACCTGTGGTGGCCCGCCTCAAGGTATCCAGGTAGAACGTGATATCTTCAACAAATATGGCCGCGCTTTACTGGGTTGCACCATCAAGCCGAAATTGGGTTTGTCAGCTAAAAACTATGGTCGTGCTGTTTACGAATGCCTACGTGGCGGTCTGGATCTGACAAAGGATGACGAGAATATTAACAGCCAGCCATTCATGCGCTGGCGTCAACGCTTCGAATTTGTGATGGAAGCAATTCACAAAGCAGAACGCGAAACCGGCGAACGTAAAGGTCATTATTTAAATGTTACGGCGCCAACGCCAGAAGAAATGTACAAACGTGCCGAATTCGCCAAAGAACTTGGCGCGCCAATTATCATGCATGACTACTTGACCGGTGGTTTAACCGCTAACACAGGACTGGCTAACTGGTGTCGCGATAATGGCATGTTGTTGCACATTCACCGCGCCATGCACGCTGTACTTGACCGCAACCCACACCACGGTATTCACTTCCGTGTATTGACTAAAGTATTGCGTTTATCTGGTGGTGATCATCTGCACTCAGGCACCGTGGTTGGTAAGCTAGAAGGTGATCGTGAAGCAACCTTGGGCTGGATTGACACCATGCGTGATAGCTTCATCAAAGAAGACCGTAGCCGTGG
>JAHZIU010000278.1 GCA_022601315.1 Betaproteobacteria bacterium | reverse complement strand
GTTTCTGAAAATGAGAAAAAAACAGTTGCCGACTCATAATGTCCCGGATTATCAAACAACAGCATAATAACGGCGGCAACGGAAGTGATTGATAACACCAGGATAATGACCTTGACCAATTTATCTAACAATGCATAATGCCCGCTGACCAGTAGTGTAAAGCAGATAAGCAATATCAGGCTGCTAATAATGGCTGCCACCATTTGTGGTTCAAATCCACCTAAACCATGAAGTCCGAAAATATGTGTGATGAGTCCGGCTGTTACCACTGTAACCGCAGCTTGAATAATAAACATAGTTGCCACAGTCATACTTAGATAGATCCATACCGCCCAAAGCCCAAGTTTCTTGTAGCCATGTAATATGTTTCTGCCGGTCGCTGCGGTATAGCGTGGTCCAAATTCAAAAAATGGATACTTAATCAAGTGAATAATCACAATCGCAATAATTAATTCAAACCCAAACATTCCACCGGCGCGTGTGGACTGTACTAGATGTGAAACACCTACTGCGGCACCCGCATACAATAAACCAGGCCCTAGCCGTGATAGCAGACCATTAAAAAATTGTTTTTGTTTCGTCATTTCAAAATAACCTGTTGCTTCCGAGCGCGATAAATAATTTTGGCTTTACTGTTGAAAATATAATTTCTTGCCGTATTTTAATTCGGGGGTATATTAACTGGTAACGGGGCAAAAACGCCATATTTGCTTATAAAGTTTTTTCTTAACTTTACTTCTGAAGAGACCTGTTGTGACCGCTTAATATGTCCTAGCTCACACAAGCAGCAAATGTACGACCATGTATAGGTTCCGGGGTGCGTTTTCGGTACCTAAAAAATGGATTTGCATCGACACCAAGGCAAGGCTTTAGGGTAAAAATTTATCAGATTCATCAGACCTTATGCCATCAGAGTTTGTTAATAAATTGATAAACGCTGCACCACTCTGTGCTAAATCTGTATCGTTATTAAGAGTTATCAAATGGGGGTATTCTATGTTGCATTGCATTGACGCACGATGTAAACGCTTTTCAATTTCTTCAGGTGTTTCCCTGTTTCTTTTTAACAAGCGATTGCGTAATACGTCGGTTGAAGTGGACACAAATATTACTTGCATTTCCGGATATATCTTTACGGCACTAGATAAATATGCTCTTGAGCCATTTATCACGACATCATAACCATTTGTTAACCACAGATTAATTTCGCAACCAATACCATACGACAAATCATGGCTTTCCCAATACATGGAAAAAAAACCTTGATTCTTACGATTTTCAAACTCTTCGTGACTCAGATAAATATGGTTCTCGCCTTGCATCTCAGGTAGTCGTGTTATATACCGATGCGCAAAAATAATTTTTTTCACAGCACCTAGACGAGAACGTGCAAATTTCATTAAGCTGTCTTTACCCGAACCTGATGGCCCAATCACATAAAATAATTTTCCTGGTTGTGCGTTACTCATCTTTATAAGCTGCCTGATAGACTGTTTTTCCTTGTGCTCATATATGTCATTTTAATTCCAAATAATTTCTAAAATTATAGGCTATAAATTAAAGCGGGATAATTAGACGCTAAAGATATATGGTGGGCTTGTAAAGAACTATCGAACTCTGCATGTTGTATAGAGAGACAACTGTTTGAAAGATTGTCTATAGTTGGAGAGCTGGCCTACAGACTAAGATAGATCGCTAGGTTCAGGGAGCCATCTGAATAACAAGAACTGGTGAAACATGTGAATTATAATGATAGGCATCAATTAACCTATTGTAATTACGCTGGATGTAATTATTTATTCGGCGCAATAAGGCTTAGCCCTCAATAGGTCTTTTGTAGTAAAACGAGCACAAAAGAGTCAGCTTAATAATTGTTCGCTATGAATTATGAGGCACAATTAGCACTGGGTGCTTCGTTATCCTTAGAATCTTTTGCACAGTACTGCCTATGAATAAACTGCTAATCATGTTTCTACCCTGTCCTGTCATAACAATAGTATCAATAGCATTATTATCTGCATAATTGCATATTTCTTCTGCAGGATTGTTAGTACCGATAATGACTTCGGAATGTACATTCATATCGGGGAAATATTTTTTTGCGACAGATTCAAGTTCGTCCTTGGCTCGTTTCAAAACACCTTCACGATATTCCTGGACAGCGTTGGGGTTTGGCATTTGTTTAAGTAAATCAGGTGGCACTTCTCCGGTTTGTACAATATTCAGTATGGTAATTTGATTTCCTTGCATTTTTGCGGCATAGGCTAATGCGGCAAATGAAACTTCAGAGAAATCAGTTGTGACTAATATGTTTTTTGATTCCATATGATTAAGCCTTTCCTAATTAATTAATAACTGAATCTTTCTCCACACTTATTAAAATTTATTACAAATACTTTCAGTATTATAGCGTGTGTAAAAATGACGCTGCTATAAAAAACTACATTTGCCAGTGTAGGGTTTTTGATACTATCGCCAGATTGCTTTTTGCTGGATGTCAGAAGCCTGAAATTGATGCTTGTACTCCATTCAGCATCAATCCTTTGGTGTCCTGATGGATTGTGTCAGTTATTAGCCGAACGATTGTCAGTTATCAGTGTGCGCAAATCAGTTTCCCAGCTTTCTAACTTGTTATGTGCATGCAGGCGCTGGCTAGGGGTAGTACTATTATGCATGTGTGCGATAAAGCTGCAAGTATATTCGGCCATTTTCATTTGGTATGTCCGGTATTCTGGTTTGTCAGAACGATAAGTGTGCTCTAGAAGTTCACGAAGCACAGCGTATGCTTGTGCGGCCGGCGTTGAT
>JAHZIU010000277.1 GCA_022601315.1 Betaproteobacteria bacterium | reverse complement strand
TCGCGCAAACGGTCTGCAATGGCTAAATAACCGAGGATTTGATAACTTTTATTTGCAGTGGATGCGATGCCAATAACAGTCTTACCTTTTGCTTGCAAGGTTGTAATTTGTTGTGTGTCCACATTTACACCCTGCTGAGATAGAAATTTGGGTGAGCCAAGCAGGTATTTGGTGTCATCAATGAAAGCCGTGACACCATTACCTGTAACGGCAGCAAAATCTTTGATGGGCTGTGTTTGAATATTCATTTTTTGCGCACAATCCATTACCGCGCGCGCCAATGGGTGCTCTGATCCTTGTTCCAATGAAGCGGCAATTTGAATCAGTTGGTGAGAGTTAATTGATTCATTTGGAACAATATCGGTCACTTCCGGTTTGCCTTCGGTCAGTGTGCCGGTTTTATCGACGATAAGAGTTTGAATTTTCTCAGCGTGTTCCAAAGCTTCTGCATTTTTAACTAAAACACCAACTTGTGCGCCTCGGCCAGTACCGACCATGATTGCAGTTGGTGTCGCTAAACCCAATGCACATGGGCAGGCAATCACTAATACTGCGACAGCATTGATGAGTGCGGTCACAAAGTCATCGATTAACCACCATGTCACTCCTAGAGTTAGGAAACTAATCACCACCACAATGGGTACAAACACGCCTGAAATTTTGTCTGCCATTCGCTGAATCGGTGCTTTGGAACCCTGTGCTTCTTCAACCAGATGGATTATGGCTGCAAGTTGTGTATGTGCGCCTACACTGGTGGCTCGGCATTTAAGCAGGCCTTGCTGATTAATGGTTGCGGCAAATACTTTTGCGCCTTCCTGCTTGCTGACAGGTAGGCTTTCACCAGTCAGCATAGATTCATTGATACTCGATGACCCTTCAACAACCACACCGTCAACAGGTAAGTTCTCACCCGGGCGTACAATAAAAATATCATTGACTTGCAAGCTATTTGCTGGAACTTCAATAATTTCCCCATCGCGCTCAATCCGTGCTGTTTTAGGTTGCAGTCTGATCAGAGCTTCAATGGCTTCGGATGTTTTTCCTTTGGCGCGCGCTTCCATTAACTTACCCAACATTACCAACGTAATTATGGCCGCACTGGCTTCAAAGTAGATATGTTGATCCAGTGCAAATGCAGTAACGACTGCGCTGAAGAAGTAGGCCATGCTGGTGCCTAAAGCAATCAGCACATCCATATTTGCGCCACCGCTGCGTAAAGCATGATAGGCACCAGTATAAAATCGCTTACCAATCCAGAATTGGACCGGCGTTGCCAACAGCCACTGTAGCCATCTGGGTAAAATTTCCATACCATGACCCGTGAACATGCCGCCCATTTGGAGCACCATTGGCAAGGTAAGTGCTGCTGAAATCCAGAATAAGCGCAACTCCAATTGGTAAGCAGCAAGACGTCGGGCTTTTTCTTCTGAATGACTGGTTTCATTCATTACGCTGGCATCATAGCCTGCGTTAATTACCGCAGCAATTATGTTGTCTAATGTTGCCAATCCAGGGATAAAATTGACTTTGGCTGTTTCTGTCGCAACATTGACAGTGGCAGTTACGCCGGGTAATTTATTCAGTGCTTTTTCAATATGATTGCCACATGCGGCGCAAGTCATTTTGCGTAATTGCAACTGCACAGACTGTGGGGCAATATGAAAACCTGATTTCTCAATGGTATCGATGAGTTTTTTCGTTTCTATTTGTCCGTCGTCATAATGTACGCGTGCTTTCTCATTAGCGAAATTCACGACAGCTTCAACACCGGACAGCTTGTTTAGATTGTTTTCTATACGTGCCGCACAAGCAGCACAGGTCATGCCTTCAATGGGCAGCTCAATTTGTTTGAGTGCTGGAGAATTCAAAATAATAGTTCCTGGTTAACGATTAATAATGTGGCACCAGCACGCCATCAATCAACTGAACCGCATCACCACGATGAAATTGTGGCGCATCCGGCATCGAAATAATCGCTTGACTACCATCCTGCATGGTAATTCCAACATCATAGTTATGATGATGTGTTGCCGCATTTGGGTGGAGAGTGTTGTGAGGATGTGTGCCATTTTGGCCAATGCTTCGCGCTATTGTTCCAGCTACCACACCAGCAGCAATTGCGTTTAAACTGTTTCCGTGGCCTGGAATATTGATGAAATCAACTACGCCACAGTTAATACAGGCCGCACCTGGGGGAGGTGGGTGAATGATTCCTGCATCGGTACTCTTAATGCTGATGCTGTTTCTGGCGCCAATCATGGTGCCGACACGATTGATTGTTCTGCTTGGCATGCTCAGATTTGGCTTGGCGTTAGGCTTTGGAACATGCGCATGTCGCTGTGTACCTGGGTTGACCTGTTGCTGCATTGTTGAATGGGTGCCTATAGACTGAGCCAGCGTAAACTTAATATTCATTAAACTGAATATTAAAATAACCGAACTCCCTATATACAAAACGTTTCTAGTAATATGGTTTTTTGACATAACTTGCCTCCTAGCCAGTTAACGGCAGGGCAGTAGAATAAGTGTAAAACATGAGAAATTGTTTAACCTAAAATACTCAGTTGGTCGTTTCAGCAACGGTCAATCCATCTCTTGGTACACATTAAATAATAATGTACTGTAAGCGTTATTCAACTTAGGATTTTAGGTTGAAGCAAATACCATGAATTCTATATTGATCATATTTGGTTAGAGCCAAAAACAAGCAGTTGGTTTCATTATTCAGCCATAGAAAAGACCGATACTGAGCATATCAGTCAGTCATTTTTCTCACTGACGTCTTTATTTTCTGACTTTTCATTTCCAGTTTGTGCCGCCATTTCAGTTTGAGCTGCTTCTTTCTGTTTTCTGATAGTAAGCGCAGCTATAAAGATTCCCAGCTCATACAGCAGTAGCAAGGGTACAGCCAGCATAAATTGTGAAATAACATCTGGCGGTGTAACAATTGCAGCAATGACAAATGCGCCGACAATGACATAAGGACGAATTTCCTTGAGTTTATCAGTTGATATCATGCCTGTTCGCACTAATACCATGATCAATACAGGGACTTCAAATGTAATTCCAAAAGCAAAAAACATCGACAAGACAAAGCTGACATATTTGCCAATATCCGTCATCACTGCAACGCCATCAGGCGCAAAAAATGTAATAAACTCAAATACCAACGGTAGTACTGCAAAATAAGCAAAGGCCATGCCAAAAAGAAACAATAGACTGCTGACAATTACCAACGGCAAGGCCAAACGCTTTTCATGTGCATACAAACCAGGCGCAACAAATCCCCATAATTGATAAAGCGTATGCGGTAGCGTAATGACAAATGCCATCATCAAGGCAACCTTCATAGGGACAAAAAATGGTGTCGCCACATCAGTAGCAATCATTTGGCCGCCTAGTGGAAGCTTCTCCAACAAGGGTTGCGCCAATAAAGTATACAATTCACGGGCATAAATTGCACAAGGAAGAAATCCGAGCAGCAGTCCAGCTAGAATACGTATCACCCTGGTACGTAATTCCACCAAATGTGATAAAAGTGAGCCTTCAGTATTCATCATAGTTAATAGGCATCGGCAGGCTTCAGATTAGCGGTGGTAGCTGCTATTTTTGATCCTTATCAGTAGTATTCTGTAACGGCTCGCTTGTTTCTGATTTTTGCTGTGGTGGTGGGGAGGATATTGGTGGATCTTCGGGTGATTTTGCTTCAGTTTTTACAGCAGTTGATGATTTATCTAAGGAAGCAATATTTGCGGTTGATTTCAGTTCGTCAATCTCCTGACGAAATGAGTCTTCAATGGATTGTGCCGATTCCTGTACAGAAGCATGCATTTTTGTCAGTTCTTCCATGCGGATTTCATTGTGAATATCCGTTTTAATACTATAAACATAGCCGCGGCAACGCGCAAACAAATGACCAAGTGTACGCGCCACTTGGGGAAGCCTTTCCGGTCCGACCACAATCAATGCAACCACTGAGATGATCATTATTTCCAAGAAACTGATATCAAACATTTTATTACATAAATTATATGTATTAATGTGCTGATTGATTTATGGATTAGGAATCCAATCAACCTTTGGTTTGTATGTTTATTTTGGTTTCATCACTGTTGATTACGTTATTTATTTCTCCTGGCGCAGTCGTTACATTGACAATCTTCGGCTCATTCTTAGTATCAGTAGAATTTTGTGTGTTCACTGCTCTCTTCTCTGTGTTATCCGTCGCTTGGTTTTGCGGTGGCTGTTTGAAGCTGGTCGTTGAGGTCTTTTCTTTTACTTCACCTTCTAATGCTTGACTATTGATATCCGGTGAATGAGATGCAGTACTGTTTGTATCTGAGTTTGCATCTTTCATTCCTTCCTTAAAACCCTTTAATGCACTTCCGAGATCGCCGCCCAAGTTGCGCAATTTCTTTGTGCCAAATACAAGTACAACAATTACCAACACGACCAACCAATGCCAAATACTGAATGTACCCATCATTTTCTCCTTTTTAGTGGAACGAGGCGCTAGCTTTGATGAATCATGGCAGGTAAGCGCTCTTTACCACCGATAATATGGATATGCAGATGAAAAACTTCTTGTCCACCAACATGTCCAGTATTAATAATTGTACGATAACCATCTGTGCATCCCTGATCTCTTGCTAATTTCGGAATGGATAGTAACATTTTCCCTAGTAGGTCCCGGTGAAGTTCTTCGGTCTCGGATAATGAGGCAATATGTTGCTTGGGTATTAGCAAGATGTGTACGGGTGCAGCAGGGTTAATATCGTTAAACGCAATAATATCATCATCTTCATGGATTTTCTTTGCCGGAATTTCATCGCGTACAATTTTGCAAAAAATACAGTTATTCATGTTTTATCCTGATTTGCGTGAAGCCTTCTCGTCAATGCCGGATATTCCTTCACGTCTTTGTAATTCTGCCAACACATCGTCAGGCGTTAGTCCATGATAGGCTAACAATATTAAGCAATGAAACCACAGATCGGCTGTTTCTCGTACTACATGCTGTGCGTCTCCATCCTTAGATGCCATCAATACTTCAGCGGATTCCTCAGCAATCTTTTTTAGTATTTTCTCTTCTCCATCATGTAATAGCTTAGAGACATATGAGCTGGCAGCATCCGCCTGTTTGCGCGCTTCAATTGTTTCTGCTAGTCGATTAAGAATCGTCGAATCAGTCATTTGCTATAGATTGCCTTTGGGTCTTTTAATATCGGCGTAGTAACTACCCACTGTTCATCCTCCAGCTTTTTAAAAAAACAACTGTGTCGCCCAGTATGACAAGCAATTCCACCAATCTGTTCTACAGATAACAACAAAACATCCTCATCACAGTCCAAATAAATGTCTTTTACCTTTTGAATGTGACCAGACTCTTCACCTTTGTGCCAAAGTTTTTTGCGAGAGCGCGACCAGTACACTGCTTCACGTTTCTCAACGGTCAGCCTTAGTGCTTCTCGATTCATCCAGGCAACCATCAGCATTTTTCCGCTGCTGCTCTCCTGGGCGATAACTGGTATCAGTCCATCGTCTGACCAATTGATTTTACTAAGCCAACAATCAGACATAAGCTTTAGTTTTTGAAAAAATAGTAAGCAATTTTATTACTTCTCAAAATATATATGAACATATTCTATCATTACAAACGCACTTCAATACCATGTTCTGCCATCCGCAGTTTGGCTTGTTGCACCGTAAACTCTCCATAATGGAAAATACTGGCTGC
>JAHZIU010000276.1 GCA_022601315.1 Betaproteobacteria bacterium | reverse complement strand
TGGTGTCCGCCGTGCTTGGAAGAGATTCCTGACTTGATCGCTTTGTATGAAAGTCGCCAGGATGTCATGGTCATTGGTGTTGCAATGGAATTTACTGATTCCAGAGTCGTGATGGAATTTGTAGAATCGATGTCTATTACCTATCCGACTGTGTTAGGTAATAGGCGTATCGCTGCACAGCTGGATGAAATCTCTATGCTACCCAGCACCTACTTTTTTGACCCGGATGGAAATCCTGCTGCACGTAAGCTTGGGTTAGTAACGCGCGAGAGTATAGAAGCATTCATCGCAGAAAAGGCACAGGACCGTGAGAATTCGGGACATTAGCTGCGGGTATCTGAAGTAGGGTAGTGCCAGTTTTTACGCCATTTATTCAATACTAATTGTGGATACGTGGCTTTTCCAAGACTGCCGTTGTAACGCCCAAGAGCACGAAAATAGTTTCCATTTTCTTTATTTAGATAATGTCGCAGAATCATGCAACCATAGCGTAGATTAACGCGTAAGTGGAACAGATTGTGATTCATGCTGCCAATTGTATCTATCCAAAATGGCATAACTTGCATATAGCCGCGTGCACCAACACTTGAGACTGCATATTTATTGAAATTACTTTCAACCTGAATGACACTTAAAACAAGCTGTGGATCTAGTCCGGCACGCGTTGCTTCATAGTGGACTGTACGAAGAAAATCCTCTCTCTCTGTACGTTCAGGTATAAATTGTTCGAGCCGAGGGCTCATGGCAGTAAGCCACGAATTGGTTGCAGCTATGTCAGCATAGTCTTGAATTGAAACTGCAGCATCACTGATTTCTTTCTGTTTGACTGTTTGGGTGCTGGCAGTTAGCAGCGCATAGCGCTGGTCACTTGCCTGTGATTGTGTGGTCATTGACAACAATAATATTGACCCAATCAATTTGTACATATTTTTTTTGTAATAAATGAAACAGTTTCATCAAGAGGTACGGCTTGTGATGTTTGATCAGTGCGTGCTTGGTATTCTACATTTGATTCTTTTAATCCACGTTCGCCAACCACGATTCGGTGGGGGATACCGATTAGTTCCATATCCGCGAACATCACGCCTGGTCGCTCATTGCGATCATCTAAAATGACCTCAATGTTAGCATCAGAGAATTCTTGATAAAGTTTCTCAACAGTATCTTTGACTAATGGACTTTTGGCCATGCCGATGGGTATGATGACAAGTTGAAAAGGGGCAATTGCTAATGGGAAAATAATGCCACGCTTATCATGGTTTTGTTCAATTGCTGCAGCGACAATGCGTGAGATGCCAATACCGTAGCAACCCATTTCCAGATTTATTGATTGACCCGATTCATTCAAATAATTGGCTTTCATGGTTTTAGAGTATTTTGTCCGTAACTGAAAAATATGCCCAACCTCAATTCCCCGGCAAATCTCAAGTTTTCCTTTACCATCGGGTGAACGATCACCAGGAACAACATTGCGCAGATCATAAACATGATCTGGGATTTTTAGATCACGCTCAAAATTGACATGCGATAGATGAAAACCTTCTTCATTAGCGCCACAAGTAAAATCACTTATTTCCATAACTGCTTGGTCGGCAATGATACATGTGTCTATGCCAACTGGTCCGATGTACCCTGGTAATGTGCCTGTTTCTTTTATAATAAGCGCTTCACTGGCTAACTCGAAGTCCGATAAGAAAGGTATTTTTCTGACTTTCAATTCATTTAGCTGATGATCGCCGCGTAGTAACAGTAAAAACAGTTTGTTATTTACAGATACAGCAAGTGTTTTTACGGTTTTTTGTAATGGTATATTGAGAAAGTCGGCGACATCGTTGCAGGTTTTCTTATCAGGCGTCGAGATTTTTTGCATTTCTGCTGTTGGCGCATCTCGCGTTTTTTGTTCAGGAAATGTTGTTGCCAGTTCGATATTGGCTGCGTAATCTGAGTCAGGGCAGAATGCAATGGCGTCTTCACCAGAGTCGGCCAATACATGAAATTCGTGTGAACCGCTGCCGCCAATTGCACCTGGATCAGCAGCAACTGCACGGAAATCTAATCCGATGCGCGTGAAAATTTGGTGATATGTTTTATGCATCAGCTGATATGTTTGTTCCAGACTCGCTTCATTTGGATGGAATGAATAGGCATCTTTCATTATGAATTCTCGTGCACGCATAACACCGAATCTCGGGCGTATTTCGTCTCGAAATTTGGTTTGAATTTGATAAAAATTAAGTGGTAGCTGGCGATAGCTTTTAATTTCTCGCCGGGCAATATCGGTAATGATTTCTTCATGCGTAGGACCAAAACAAAAATCATTTTTATGTCGGTCTTTTATTTTTAGCATTTGCGGCCCAAATACATTCCATCGATCTGTTTCTTGCCAAAGTTCAGCGGGTTGTATTGCAGGCATCAATAGCTCAATGGCACCACTATTGTTCATTTCCTCACGCACGATATTCTCGATTTTTCGTAACACCCTTAAACCCAATGGCATCCAGGAATATAGTCCACTACCGAGGCGCTTGATTAATCCAGCGCGAACCATTAATTTGTGACTAGTCAGTTCTGCTTCAGCAGGCGCTTCTTTTTGTGTTGAAATGAAAAATTGCGAGACGCGCATGTATGATTCC
>JAHZIU010000006.1 GCA_022601315.1 Betaproteobacteria bacterium | reverse complement strand
GGGCCACCAGTGTCTATACCACTTGAACGCAAAGTGTCCATAAAATCCCTCATACTGAGACGCGCATCAATATTATCTACTGTATACAATTCACCGCGAGGGCTCAGCACAAGGCCGCCATTTTTAATGACTTCGGCTGCCAACGGAATATCACTGGTGATTACCAGATCACCAACACAAAGTCTTTTAACAATCTCATTATCAGCCACATCAAAACCGGACTCTACCTGCAGCATTCTTATAAACGGGGATGGCGGCACATGCATTTGATGATTCGCCACGAGTGTCAGTTGCAAAGACGTACGTTCTGCTGCCCGAAACAAAATTTCTTTAATCACAACCGGACAAGCGTCTGCGTCCACCCATATTTTCATTTTCTGTTAGCTTTTTCAGAATGCGAGTTTCTAGTAGCCGTGCATATCATGTAGAAGCCTCTAAAAATTCAACGTTAACCCAAATGCAAGGCGCGGGAAAAATTTTGCGGCGCGGCATATGATTGATATGTAAGCAAGAAATTTTTCCCGCAACGCAGCTGGGATGACGTCTGGATTTTTTGAGACGCCCATTGGGCTAGATGACCAAGTAGTTACCATTGCCAGAATGATATTTTTTTAATTTAGCTACAAAATCTGGAAAGGGTAAGGCATATTCCTTTTCAAGTGCCTTAGCGTGATTTCTTAGTGTTTTCCAGGCTAATTTTGCAGGACCATGCTTAAAGGCAAAAACAATCAGATTTCCACGAACTTCCGACAACATCGCAGTAACATGGCCGTTAAAACAGGCCTCAATACGCCGTAAGTATTTGTTAAGATGTTTATCCCGACTCAGCAAGTTAACAATCAAGATACCATCTTTATTTAACACTTGGCGCGCTTGATTGTAAAAGTCTTCGCTACACAACGAAGGAATCTGACAGTCGTCATCAAAACCATCTACAATCAGGATATCAGTACCATGTGGATTATTTGCAATATACGTTCCACCATCAGCAAGAATCACTTCAAAACGTTCACCTTCTTTAGGCAACTCAAAAAATTTTTGTGCGACCGTAATCACTTGCTGATTTAATTCAATGGCGGTTATTTTCGTCTGGGGCATTTGATGGTAGATAAATTTCACCAATGACCCACCGCCCAAACCAATGATCAAAACATGATCTGGCACGGCACGAAATAACAAAAAACTCATCATACACTGCGTATAAATCAGCTCAAGATCATTGGGCGCGGCAATTCTCATGGTGCTTTGCGTCATGTTGTCGCCCAAGTGTAGCGAACGAAGCCCATCTTGCTCACTCACAGCAACGTCTATGTCACCTTTGATATTTCTACTAGCAAAATGAACCATTAAACAACTGATTATGCTTTAGGCAAAGGGAATACCACTGATTCAATCACGCCACTTAATTCTTCTATTGCCACTTCTTCGCCAGTCTGTTTTGCGCCAATTTGTTTGAGTCTTGATATTACTTGCTGCACCAATATTTCTGGAGCAGATGCACCTGCGGTAATACCAATTCTACGCTTACCGATAAACCACTCTTCCTGCAATTGCGTTTCACGATCTACCATATATGATTCTACATTTGCATTGCGTGCCACTTCACACAAACGATTTGAATTTGAGCTATTGGGTGAACCAACGACTATGACCAAATCGCATTTGTCGACCATTTGTTTAACCGCATCCTGACGATTCTGTGTGGCATAACAAATATCATCTTTTTTAGGGCCTTTAATCAGTGGAAAACGTCTCTTCAATGCATCGACTATACGCGCAGCATCATCGACAGATAATGTTGTCTGTGTCACATAAGCTAAATTACTCTCATCTTTAACTTGTAATACATCTACATCCGCTTCTGTTTCGACCAGATACATGCCTCTGTCTTCACCTTCAAGTTGACCCATAGTTCCCTCAACTTCTGGGTGTCCTTGGTGACCAATCATGATGATTTCTTTGCCTTCTCTACGCATCTTGGCTACTTCTACATGAACTTTAGTAACCAGCGGACAGGTGGCATCAAAAACCTGCAACTGTCTTTCTGCGGCATCGCGTCTGACTGCATGGGAAACACCATGGGCACTGAAAATCAAAATACTTCCTTGTGGCACTTCGTCCAGATTCTCGACAAACACAGCACCTTTGTTTTCCAGATCTTCAACCACAAATCGATTATGTACAACTTCATGGCGTACAAAAATCGGCGCACCATGCATTGCAAGCGCCCGCTCAACTATTTCAATCGCACGATCTACGCCAGCACAAAAACCTCTGGGATTTGAAAGTAACACTTTGATCATTTAGTTATTCTCCAATTCGTATCAACTATTCATTCTTCTTGATACCGCTTGACCAATGCAACACGTTTTGTATATGCCTCACGTGCAATCTGGATATCTTCAAGAAATTGTGGCAATTCTTTCATTTGCAATGCTTGTGGACCATCCACCAATGCTTTGCAAGGCACCGGATGGAAATCAACCAATACCATATTCGCTCCTGCAATTATACCTTGAGCAGTCACATGCATAACGTCCAGGATACCATCCGGTGAACCAGCACGTGTACCCACGGAATGTGAAGGATCAATACAAACCGGCATGCGTGTCAATCGCTTAACAACAGGCACATGTGCGAAATCCACAAAATTACGGTGCGGATCGCCCATATTGGTTTTCATACCACGTAAACCAAAAATTACTTTGCGGTTACCTTCCGATGCCAAATATTCAGCCGCATTCAGAGACTCATCCAGCGTAATACCAAATCCACGTTTAATCAGCACCGGAAATTCTTGCTGACGGCCAACAATTTTCAGTAATTCGAAATTCTGCGTATTACGCGTTCCAATTTGCAACATCACACCCGTAGCGCCACCGGTTTGACGAAGCGCCTCACGAATCTCTTCTAAATGGGATTCATGTGTAATTTCCATGGCAATCACCTTGATGCCATATTTTCCGGCCATTTCAAATACATAAGGCAAGCAGTTTTTACCATGACCTTGAAATGAATAGGGGCTGGTGCGTGGTTTGTAAGCGCCCATGCGGGTACAGACCTGGCCATTATCACGTAGCACCTTCATCATCATTTCAACATGTTCTTCGATATCAACCGCACATAATCCCGCAAAAACATGCAGTGTATCTTGACCAAAACGAACACCGTTATAGTCAAAATAAGTCGAACGGTCATCATTCTTATGTCGACCTAAGACACGGTATTCCTCTGAAACCCGTACAACACTATCCACACAAGGCAAATTACGGACGTCATCAATAGGTATAGCTTTAGTATCACCAATAAGGTATAACTCTGTCAGCGTTTGTTCAGCACCGACTTCAGTATGTACCCGTGTAGTAATGCCTGGGAAATTGGCAATATGCGCCAATAGTTGTTGATATTCAGGACTATCTAGCCGGGTATCTGGAATAAGGACAAGAATCATAAATTAGTATCAATAATCTCATGCTGTTCAATTCAGCACAAAGTAAAATGGGCCACGATTTTAACCGAAAAAACTGTTGGTTACCATGGTTTCTCCTAACGCGCATTCTCCAAAGTTTGCAAATAAATTTCTGCCAGCTTGCTCGTATAAATAATTCCAACAAGCTGCTTTGAGGCGTTATCAGCAACTACAGGAATATTAACACCAACAAAATCTTTTAATTGAGGAAATATCTCCAAAATATTCATATTTTCTTCTAAAATGACAGCGGGTTCAGACAAAAACTTGTCGACGGATTGCATGCGTAAATGTTCATCATTCAATCCAAGCAAATTCAAGACATTGATTTGACCAAGCAATTGCTGTTGCTCATTAATCACATAAGCCACCTCGATATTCTTTTTTATTAATGCATGACGCGCCGTTAACAAATTCATATCGGCTGTCAAAACTACAGGTGCCTTATCCATTAATGTGCGTATCGGCATCTGCTGTAAAGACTGCCGTGCCTCTGATTCATCTGGCTCTATCCCACGCGCACGTAGTTGGTGATAGAAATAAGATTGATTGAAAAAATCTCTGGTAACCGTACCACCGACAACAACAGATACCATGACTGCAGTCGTTAAAGAATAACTACCCGTCAATTCAAAAATAATCAGGATGGTTGCAATTGGCGCCCCGATCACTCGACTTATAACTGCGCCCATACCGGCAATACCATACACAGCAGGTGATGAAACAGTATCAGAAAATTCATGCACACCCAACCCAATAACCATACCCATCATAGTGCCAAGATAAAGCGCAGGTCCAAATACCCCGCCAGAAAATCCTGCAGCAAAACTAACTGATGTCGCCAATAATTTTGCTAGAACCAATGCCAGCATGTAGCCAGCGGTTAATTCCAGCATTAACGCATCACGAATAACCTGCTCGCCCAACCCAAAAGTTTGTGGAAAAATTACAACAATTGCACCAAGTAAAAAACCACCTAATAATGCGCGGATTACTGCTGAAACAGGTAGTCGCTGCGCCAACTGGTTGGATCGAACCAGCATGGCCATGAAAATTACAGCCAAACCACCTCCAATCGCACCAACGAATGCAAATAAAAAATATTCCCAAGTTTGCATAACATGCAATTCAGGCAACATAAAAAGTATTCCACTGACTGCATACATTTCAGCAATTGTTGTTGCCACAACTGAAGCAATGACAATCGGCATGACTGATTTACTGCCAAAACGACCAAGCACCACTTCATGGGCAAATACCACACCGGCCAACGGTGCAGAAAAAGAAGCGGATATTGCGCCGGCCACACCGCAAGCCAACAAAGTTTTTCTTCTGTCTTGAGAGAGCTTTAGTTGTTGCGCCAGCCACGCACCCAGTGTTGCACCTAGATGCACTACAGGGCCATAGCGCCCTACAGAAGCACCACTACCAATCGAAACAATGCTTGCTGAGGCGCTGACCAAGCCATCACGGATAGATAAATAACCTTTACCCAATCGAGCTGCGTGAATCACATCTGCCGGTCCGTGATTACGCTGTTCTGACAACCCAAATTTGATGATAAGACTTACGAGCACCGCGCCAATTATCGGCAGGAAAAACAAATACAAACGCGATGTTTCTTCCAGCTGAACATATAGATCTGCACCACTAGAATCCAGCAGCAACTCATACAACCAATGAATCGCCCATAAAAATATAAGTGAAGCATAGCCAACAACGACACCAACCACAATCGCTAAAAATGCCAAAAATATTGTATCCAGCCAAGTACGCATGGAAGTGTCAATCATTAATATACCTAGTTTTTGTCTCTTCTTGATGAAGCATTATCCAAGATTGCAAATACTCCTTCAACCAGCGTTACTGGCAGACGTGTCTTGCTGACAATGGCCACTCACATTGAGCCCTAACACCACCAGCGACGAAAACTTTTGAACACTACACCCATAAATTTCAAGTTGAAGGGGTACAAGGCATTAACAGTAGTGACAAACAACTCGAACCAACGTTATGATAAGCATAAATATTCGGCAAACAGGCGCATTGAATAACACGACAGTCAAGTGACTTTTCTAAATTTGCAATTCACTAATTAAATGAACTTTTATGAAATTATGTCGTTCTCATAGCATAATAGTATCAGGTGTTGCTTTTCTTTTAGTTTACGTATAATTCTAGTAAAACAGTTATTCACAAATCTGAATTTTTTCATCAGTTTCAGGGATTTTACGCCATTTTTACTTGAATTGAGTACTATGGGCTCGCTACCACAGATACAGTATTCTGCTGTAACGAGAGTACGTACATTCATTTAAATGAGGACAAATTAGAACCAGCAAGCCCAGCTACGGGAACAAACTGCGCTTTCAGCAAGCCTATTAAGAATCAGTAACCATAAAAGGTTACTGGCAGAATTAAATGCACCGGGAAGGATTCAAGATAGCGCTGTAATAAATGATTGAAAAAATAAAGGTTTGTCAATACATCGTCATATCTGGGATAATTTCTATTGTAAAAACTATTCACTTTGCCGTCAGTATAAAATTAATATGTACAGAAAAGTTTCCCGTTTTGTTTATCTTATATTTGAATATCAATTGGATTTTTCATGAACTTTAAAATTCTTGG
>JAHZIU010000275.1 GCA_022601315.1 Betaproteobacteria bacterium | reverse complement strand
CCACAACCATGTACAACTGGCTTGGTTTGGTGGGTTTACTGGCGTACAAGCAAGACGTTTAACACCAGGCGCTATCGCAATAGTACAAGGCTATGAAGACAAAAAATTTAAAAGTTATTTTATTGCACACAGCAGCGCCAATCTATCTGAATCAGCACGTTTACCCAAGACGTTATTTGGCAAAACAATGGTTTTTGGATCTAAAAGTTCCACTTCCGGACGCCTCATGCCCGAACTCTTTTTACGTGAACAGCTTCATGCGACACCCGATGAAATTTTTTCGCGTATCGGTTTTAGTGGCAATCATTCACGCACAATTGCTTTAGTCCAAAGCGGCGCTTATCAGATTGGCGCAGTAAACTATCAGGTTTGGGAACAAGAACTGGCGAATGGGAAGATCGATCGCTCAAAAGTTGATATCTTTTGGACCACACCGGAGTATCCAGACTATCACTGGACCGTCAGAGGAGACTTGGATACCCAGTGGGGTAGCGGTTTTACTACCAAACTACGTCATGCTTTATTATCCATTAAAGACCCCGAACTCTTATCAGCTTTTCCACGTACAGGCTTTATTTCCGCCAATAATTCAGATTACGAACTACTAGAAGCCAGTGCTAAAACAATTGGCTTGCTTGATTAATGAAGACAGAACATAAAAGTAACAACAGCTTTCTGGATTTACACTGCAAGGGTGTTAACTACGATGGAAAAACTGTGCTGGCACCTTTCCACTTGCAACTCTTTGAAAACCAGCATGTCGCTATCATTGGTACCAGTGGCGCAGGGAAAACCACTTTACTCAAAGTGATTTTTGATTACCTCAATAACACACCACAAAAAACCGCATTGATTCCACAGAAACTAGGATTAGTTGACAATCTTAGTGTATTTCATAATGTCTACATGGGGCAACTGGATCAATGTAGTACAGTTACCAATCTCATCAATCTCATCACCCCAAGAAAAAGAGAAAAAAACATCATTCAGTCGATTCTCGCGACATTATCCTTAAATGACAAATCGTTTACTCTTTGTGGAGAACTATCAGGTGGGCAACAACAACGTGTAGCTATCGCCCGCGCCATCTATCGACAAGCAAAAATTTTGATTGCCGACGAACCTGTGGCTAATTTAGATCACAACCAAGCTGAAATAGCGTTACAAGAAATGATGAACAACCATATCAATTGCATTCTGGCATTACATAATACGCAACAAGCACTAAACTATTGTGATCGCATTATTGGCATCACCAATGGAAAAATAACACTGGACGCCATGACCACTCAGATATGTGCTCAAGATCTAACAAACATTTATATGACGCCTGACCACCAACATCCCAGCTGACTACTTCATGGGTCTTTAAAAATCGCATGATTGTTACTGACTTAAATGGCTTAATTCACTTCAAAAAACGCTCACTCTGCGGATGTCCTTACTACATACCCAATCGCACAATTTGTAATTCACCATACAATGTAGCCCCTCTCTACAAGGAGCAGCCATGTTTTTTGGCACACTTTGCCATACAATCACAAAATCACACTATGGAAATAACCAACTAAGAAACCCGGATTAATGCACAATAAATTAATCACCGCCAATAAAACTGTACAAGTTCTCAGCGGATTCAGCTTACTGGCCTTTTTATTGTGGATAACCGGTGATATCACGATCACCACCGCTACACCTGGTGCCGAATTTGAGCGTATGCTGGCGGGCCTGCTTCATCCTGAATGGCCACCAATCACTGAACTGGCACATGCGATTGTACAAACGATCAGCTATGCCCTGCTTGGTGTAGCGCTTGCAGTAATTGCTGGCTTTTCACTCTCATTAATATTTCATCTTCGCATTGTGCGCATCGTCTGCGCCAGCGTACGTGCGGTACATGAATTATTCTGGGGACTGTTGCTGATACAATTATTTGGCTTACAACCACTCACAGGCCTATTGGCAATTGCGATACCGTACACCGGCGTACTGGGCAAAATATATGCTGAAATCAGACAAGAAACACAACAACGCCATAAACCGTACTCTCCCAAAAACTGCTCTGTACTCAGTCGTTTCTTCTACACCGACTGGCCACTCATCAAAACAGATTTTAACAACTACACTTTGTATCGGTTTGAATGTGGTTTACGCAGCGGTACCATTCTCGGTTTTATAGGACTACCCACATTAGGTTTCCAACTGGAAAGCGCATTCATGCAAGGCCACTATGCTGATGTCACGGGGTTACTCTTTGTATTCTACGGACTAATTGCGACTATCCATTGGTGGGGCCAATTCAAATTCTGGCCTTTTTACTTAACTGGAGCGGTTTACTATCTGTGGCCGGATATCTCCTTTATTGGAAATGATATCAGTTGGTTACTCCAACAAATGACGCCAATGCCATGGCGTGAGCCAAATAGCAGTTTCAGCAGCTGGTTTCATCCAATTGTGTCTGAACAATTACTCCCAGGGCTTTGGAACACTCTGGTCACTGGACAGATTGCTTTGGTGCTTTCAGCTGCACTGGCGTTAGTGCTTTATCCACTACTATCAAACCATTTCGGCAATCCCATAACACGCTGGACGGGACATTTATCACTGGTTATCTTGCGCTCCACCCCTGAACTGATACTCGGTTTTGCATTGTTATTACTTTGGGGACCATCTTTACTACCCGCCATTATCGCATTGGCCATTCATAATGGCGCCATTATCGGTCACTTAACGGGTCGCCACAGTAACGATATCCAGCTTCGCCCAGATGCATCTAAGGGTATAAATTGCTACTGTTATGAAATTACACCACGGATATTTAATCAGTTCCTGGTTTTTACATTTTATCGCTGGGAAGTCATCATGCGCGAAAGCGCATTATTAGGCATCTTAGGTTTACATACTCTTGGTTTTTTTATTGACAGCGCGTTTGAAAGCTTTCGCCTGGATGTTGCACTGATACTCATTATAGCAAGTGCCATACTGAACGTTGCTGTCGATAGCGCAGGCAGAATATTGCGGCATTACTTACACTTACCTAAATATCGTCTTATTGCATAAATCAAACCATAACTTTCCTAAACACCGTAACACTCATGCTGCATTTAACTGCCTGGCCCACTCAAGTACTTCTGTATAACTGCCTCTAAATGCTATCGATGCATTATTTTTTTGGATTTGATACGCATACATTGGATCGTAATACTCACGCAATAACAATGTGATCCAGTCTTTATGTGCAGACACATCTCCTGTAATGAATTGTGTATGTAATGCATTTGTTAATAGGCCATTTGCGTCTTTGTAACGCTCCAAACCCAAACGCTTTTGAATTCGTAACAAACCTTCAAACAAATAATCACTAAAACACTCAAAACCTTTTTCAGCATCTTTCGCCTGATAGGCCGCAAGCATATCAATAACATAATCTTGCAAGACACGTTGAACACGAAATTCAAAAGGCATCTCCACCACGGCTAGCGGAGAACGTCGCATCGCTTCAAAAAAAGTGATTGGAATGCTAGACAGCCCAATACTACGGCTTTCATCTTCAACAAAAAGTGTCTTCTTGCCACCAAGAAGCTGTTTTTTACGTAACAAATCAATGGCTAAAAAATGCTCAAAATTTGCCTGGGTTGGTTGTCGATTCACCATCCGCCCAAAACTTGAGCCACGATGATGCGCATATTTCTCCAAATCAATACTACAATTTAGCTTATTGATTAAACATGTTTTGGCAACACCTGTTTGTCCTCCTATCCGGATCATGGGATAATCGCGTGCAGCATTTTCAATCACTTGCATAAGTGATCTTCTCAGTGCTTTATATCCCCCCTCGATTAATGACACATCGATACCGGCTTCGCTCATCCAGCGTCGGGCCAGATTTGACCTCATGCCGCCCCGCCAACAGTACACATGCGTATTGGGCTTGTTCGCAGCATACGCACACCAGTTTTTTATCCGCAAGATTTTCAATTCACCACAGACTAATTTGTGGCCCAACTGAATAGCAGCCTGCTGCCCCTGTTGTTTATAGCAAGTTCCAACTAAGTGACGCTCTTGATCATTTAGGATAGGCAAATTAATTGCATTTGGCAGATGCCCTTTAGCAAATTCTCCCTCTGCCCGCACATCTAAAAAACTGGTGTTTTGTAAGAACAAATCATGAAAACATTCAGCAGTTACCAAGTGGTCCTGTTTCACAATTTAGCCACACAAACGTAACGAAATAGACATACAAACGCAATAAAACCTTAACATAGCTCAACAGTCATCAATTAGTTAGAAACCGGAACATACACATACTCAAACCTGCCAATATTTAACCTGTGGTTCTAAAACAACACCTCCAAACACTGCTAAATATCTATAATAACGGACAAATAAATAATCGCACACGAACATCTTGTTTCATTCAAAAAGAAACTCGCACAAAATATGCATTGAAAAGTATGTTATCCGGTACAATTCTAGGTAATTTAGAGAGGCAAAAATCAACTGTTGTTTTTGCGCAACACCCGATTAATATTGCCTTGACAGGGAAAAGCACCTTATATAAGCTGCGGAGTGGTCAAATATGACACACTTATATTTATTAAGCAACGTCACGGTCAGCGTTTGAATGAAAATTTTCCAGCTAGCAAAAAATGCATTTATAAGAATTAATAATCAGCGTTGGCACGCTCAACCAGAATTCATTGCTTATGAAAGCGAAATAACAAGCACTATTACTTCGAGGGGAAGATCTTGAGTTCGACAATAACCAAGTTGAACGCTCCGCTAACGCAAGCGTTTGATTCTCAACCTTCAAGCGAATCGCAAATAATTCCAACACCGACACGCAATATACTAACTCAGCAGTTAGCCGGTTTCGATACCCTAACAAGCGCTTTAGAATATGCAGCGGAAGGAACAACGGGATACAATTTTTATGACGCAAAGGGTAACTTACGTTCTGTTCTAGCCTATAGCACACTGCGGCAGAAAGCACGTGCGTTAGCACAACGTTTGTCCGGCTTTGGTTTGCCTCGTGGAGAACGGGTTGCCATTATTGCAGACACATCACCCGAGTTCATCGAGTTATTTTTTGCCTGCCGCTATGCCGGTTTAGTTCCTTTTGCAATGCCAGTGCCTGTTAATCTTGGCAGTCATGCAATTTATGTTCAGCAACTTCGTGGCATGCTGTTAAGCAGTCAGGCAAGTTTAGCGCTTGCGAATAATGACTACTTTAATTTTCTTGCCGAAGCCGCAGAAGAGACTGAAGGTTTAAAATGGGTTGGCACACCAGGACAGTTATCCCAACTTCCAGCAAAAGACATTACGTTTCAAAAAAACAACCCTGATGAAACAGCGTATTTACAGTTTACCTCTGGAAGTACGCGTACACCCCGAGGCGTTGTTATTACTGAACGCGCCTTGATGTGTAATCTTCAAGGTATCGTACGCAATGGCTTAGAACTTCAACCAACAGATCGCTCCGCATCCTGGTTGCCCTTTTACCATGACATGGGATTAGTCGGTCTGGTTTTGGCACCAATGGTTGGACAAATTTCTGTCGACTATCTAGCAACACGTGATTTTGCTGTAAGGCCATTGCAGTGGCTACGCTTAATCAGCCGTAATCGCTGTACCGTTGCTTTTAGCCAGCCTTTCGGTCTGAAGCTTTGCACATTACGCGTCAGAGAGTCCGATCTTAAAGAACTGGATCTGAGTTGCTGGCGTGCTGCAGGTATCGGCGCTGAAATGATTCGTCCTGAAACCTTAAGAAACTTTGCTGATAAATTTGCATCTGCAGGTTTTGATGAAAATGCCTTCTTGCCATGTTATGGACTTGCTGAATCCACCCTCGCCGTTACTTTCTCCAAGATTGGCCAAGGTTCAAAAAATATACAAGTAGACAGCAAGACTCTCATGGATAAAAAAGTGGCTGTCCGCTTACAGGCAGATGGCCGCAAGTTTAATGAATTTGTTAACTGCGGACGCCCCTTACCCGGGCATACCGTAAAGATCGTCGATGAGGAAGGCCAACAGTTATCAGAAATGATGGTCGGCAGCGTTTTAGTACATGGCGACAGCATTATGACCGGATACTATAATAACCCTGAAGAAACCAATAAAGCGCTTAAACCTGGCGCTTGGTTGGATACTGGTGATATTGGCTTTCTATTTGAAGGAGATCTGTATATTACAGGACGTCGAACTGATGTCATTATAGTTAACGGCCGTAATATACGTGCACAGGATATTGAGGAATTAGCCGAGCAACAAGCCGAAGTTCGTTCACGTGAAGCTTCTGCGTTTGGTATTAATGATGCAGATGGTACAACCACAATTGTTTTAGTCATTGAATGCAGATTGACTTCGGTGACAGAAAGGCAATCACTGACAAACCGTCTGCAACAGCTTGTATATATGGCTTTTGGCGTCAACTGTGTGGTTGAATTAGTACCACCTCATACATTGCCAAGGACTTCTTCCGGTAAGCTATCACGTTTTGCTGCACGCCAAGGCTATATTCAGCGTACAAACTTAAACGACCAATTGTCCGCAGCGGAATCTGGAGATAGATAATTAGACATGCCAAAATTAGTAGCGGTAACAGGTGCTACTGGTTTCATAGGGCATGCACTGATAGACAGATTAGTTGAGAATGGCTGGAAGATACGAGCGTTAACCAGAAAACCGCAAACTGGCGATGATAACATTCAGTGGATACATGGCGATCTTGCTGACACTTCTGCATTACATCTACTAGTCAAAGACGCTGATGCCGTTATTCATTGCGCTGGCTCTGTGAGAGGGCGCTCCTATAAAGAATTTGAACACACCAACGTTGATGGCACGAACAATTTACTTAGTGCTATCAACGACCAAAATATAACTCCAAGATTCTTACTCATTTCATCGCTTGCCGCCAGGCAACCCGAATTATCATGGTATGCCAAGAGCAAATACATGGCTGAACAACCGATTGTATCCAGCCACTTACCATGGGCAGTTCTTCGCCCTACTGCTGTGTATGGCCCAGGCGATAAGGAACTTAAACCATTATTCCAGGCAATGTATCGGGGTTTACTTCCTGTCGTTGGAAAATTAGAAAATCGATTTGGGCTTTTACATATCGCTGATTTGGTAGAAGCAATTCAGCTATGGTTAACTGCTGACAAGCCTATCAAAGGAATCTTTGAAATTGATGACGGTTTACCTGGTGGTTATAGTTTTAATACATTGGTTGAATTAGCACAGCAAGTATGGCAAAAACCTGTTCGCTGCATCACCATACCGAATGTTCTAATGAGGAGCATCGCCTCACTAAACTTGGGATTTTCCCGTGTTTTCAGATACTCCCCCATGCTAACACCGGGAAAGGTCAACGAATTACAGCATCATGACTGGATATGTGATAATGCGCCACTCATTCAGGCACTACCAACTTGGCAACCCCGTATTCGTTTACATGAATCACTATCTCAAGTAATCTAACATCTATACAACTTATAATTCTTAATAAATCTATGACCGCAAGTAATTATGATGAGATCATGCAACTACTGTGCGACCGCCTTGGTAGTTTAACCGCTTCGGATATCCAAATTACGCCTGAGAGCAATCTTATAGGTCAATTATCCATTGACTCTATAAAACTATTAAATCTTATTATGGAAATTGAAGATACATTCGACATTTCAGTACCAATCAATGCATTGGCTGATGTCCAGACTGTACGTGATCTGGTTGACTTAATTTACAAGATAAAATCTTCATCATAATGAATCTACTAGAAAAACTTGATGCAGCAGCGGCTGCTAGAAAGGCGCTTCTTCCAAATGGTGTTGGCGCTTTTGGAATACCAATTGAAGAAGTCTATTCAGCAACGGAAGCGCGTATCGGTCATCGCCGGGTGCTCTTATTGGGTACAAATAATTACCTTGGCTTGACCTTTGCTCCTGAATGTCTTGAGGCAGCGCATGAAGCAATTGACGAGGAAGGCACCGGTACAACTGGCTCTCGCATGGCCAACGGTAGCTATTTTGGGCATCGCGCTTTAGAAAAGGAGTTTGCTGATTTCTATCAATGTAGTTCCGGCATGGTATTTACTACAGGTTATCAAGCCAATCTTGGCACTATTTCTGGTTTAGTTGGTCGAGGCGACACCGTATTGATTGATGGTGACTCGCATGCCAGCATTTACGATGGGTGCATCTTAAGTGGTGCTGACATCATCCGCTTCAAACACAATGATATGGTTGACATGGAGAAGCGGTTATGTCGACTGGGTGAGCGTACACAAACTACACTGATCATTGCTGAAGGCATTTATAGCATGCTGGGAGATCAAGCGCCTTTGGCCGAAATTGTCAAATTAAAAAACAAATATAATTGCACATTACTCCTTGATGAAGCACACTCTCTGGGTGTATTGGGCGAAACCGGACAAGGTCTGGTAGAAAAAACCGGCTTATTAAAAGAAGTCGATTTTATTACAGGCACATTTAGTAAAAGCTTATGCAGCATTGGCGGATTTTGTGTCAGCAATCATTCGCAGCTGGAACAATTACGCTATGTCAGCCACCCGTATATTTTCACAGCCTCTCCATCTCCGGCAACCATTGCATCAACTCGTGCCGCGTTGAAATTACTAAGTGGCGGCACTGAACTTCGCGATCAATTATGGAAGAACTCTAATCAATTGTATACCAAGCTTGAAGAAACCGGTTATACACTCGGCCCCGAACCCGGACCGGTTATTGCCGCTATTGTTGATAATCCACAACAAGCCCTCGCGCTCTGGCAAGGATTACTAGACCATGATATCTATGTTAATTTAATCCTCCCACCTGCCGCTCCTGAGGGAAAATCATTGGTACGATGCAGCGTCAATGCGGCCCATACGATTGAACAAATGGATTATGTCGGTAGTATTTTTGCCAAACTAAAGCAAGAAATTTTCAAATAACGAATACTTGCACGGTTTTTTCATTTTTAATATTAGAAATTATCCAGAACTACAAAGGTCACACATTAGAACACACTGATTTTCTCCAGAGACACAAATAGTGAGGCGCCATAATGAAATCAATGCAAAAGCTCTCAGTTGCCTTATTTACGGTATTTTTTTCAGGAATTGTTGTTAGCGAATCGATTGTATATAACGGCTTTGAGTGTCAGAACGCAACCAATGCCAATGACGCAACACCCACTCAAACACCCCTACAAAGCAGATTTGAAGTGATTGATAATCTTGGAGAAGGTATTTTCCGTTTAAACTTAACCGGAGGGCTACCAAGATTTACAAACGACAATTTAAATGTGTGCATTGATAGTGATACGGCCATAGGATTTACTGGCATTCCGGCACGTGATGGCATTCCCATGAGGTTAGATGCAATTGATGCCACCGCTTTTTTTACCGGTCAGGAACTGATCATCACCATTAGTTCAATCAATACAGATCTAAGTTCAGGCCGTACCAATTTTTCAAACTTTACGACCAGCCGGATTTTTCCCTATACCAACACTCTGATATTCAACTTTAACGCTCAATCATCAAAATTTAAATTAATAAAACTCATTCAGAATAGAGGATTTATTAATACGAGCGGGTCAACTGCGTCAATTACACCATTTCTTGAAACAATCGTCCCTTCATTCAACGACACAGCAGAAGACAACCCCAGAGTCCTTAAGCCGCCAACCAATATTGAATACGCTTTCGAATAAAACAAAAAAACCAGTTTGAATGCACGACCTAAAGCTAAGCACCAGAGCTCCGTCGATTTGATATTTGTGCATACAACATTCACAAGATGATTGGCACAAGGCACATCAAGCAAATCATTAACCTGATGAGAAAACATGCGGGTCAAATTACTAACTCGAGTTAAAATAGTTAGTCAGAAAAAAAATCTCTTGCTTTATCCATCCAGGATTTGGCCCTAGGGCTATGGCGTGAACCATCGCTTTGGCTGATTTCTTCAAGTTCTTCCAGCAATTCTTTCTGGCGTGCAGTTAGTTTTACCGGTGTTTCAACAATAACGTGACAAAGTAAATCGCCCTTGCGATGACTGCGTACTCCCTTAACACCTTTACTGCGTAAACGGAAAATTTTTCCAGTTTGCGTTTCTGATGGTATTTTGATCTTGGCATGCCCCTCAAGTGTGGGCACCTCAATTTCTCCACCGAGTGCGGCCACACTAAAACTAATTGGAATTTCACAATGTAGATTATCACTGTCCCGCTGAAAAACGGAATGCGCAGACAAATGAATTACGACATATAAATCACCTGGTGGACCACCATTAACGCCCGCTTCACCTTCTCCAGAAACTCGAATACGATCACCATCATCAACACCTTCAGGAATTTTTACAGTCAGTGTTTTATGCCCCTTAGTACGCCCAGTCCCATGACATACCTTACAAGGGTCTGTAATAATTTTCCCATTGCCTTGACACTTCGGGCAAGTCTGTTGGATTGAAAAAAACCCCTGCTGCATACGTACCTGACCATGTCCATTGCAAGTTGGACAAGTCTTTGGCGAACTGCCTGACTTAGCACCACTACCGTGACACTTCTCACAACTATCCATAGTGGGAATACGTATTTTTGTTTCTGAACCATTGGCCGCTTGTTCCAGAGAAATTTCCAAGTTATAGCGTAAGTCAGAACCACGATGAACATTAGAACGTCCACCACGACTACCAAAAATATCACCAAAAATATCACCAAATGCATCACCAAACCCATGCGCACCGCCGCCACCTGCAGCATTTGCATCTACACCGGCATGCCCATATTGGTCATAAGCAGCGCGCTTATTTGGATCAGTCAGCACTTCATAAGCTTGTTTCGCTTCTTTAAACAACTCTTCTGATTTAGTGTTTCCCTCATTACGATCCGGATGGTGCTTCATCGCCAACTTTCGATAGGCTTTCTTGATTGCACCCTCATCGGCATCACGACTGACACCGAGTACTTCATACAAATCGCGCTTACTCATAGTTATTTCCTGCTATCGTGATATAAATCATAATGCTCAAATCTTTTTAAAATAAAAATTGTTTTAAAACACTAAAACGCAGAAATGCAAAAAGCGTTTAAACTCTTTGCAGCTCTCTGCGTTCTAATGTAACACTCTTATTACTCTGAATTAACAGAGACTAACTGTGAAAACAATCATTATTTTTTATCATTACTTTTTTTAACTTCTTCAAATTCAGCATCAACTACTTCACCTTCGACCGGTTTTTCACCGCTACCTGTAGATGATGATCCTGCATCAGACGAGGTGTCCTGTGACTGCTGTTCCTGTTGCTGATACATTTTCTCTGCTAATTTATGTGAAGCCTCGGTCAATGTCTTAGTTTTTTCATCAATATCATCTTTATTGTCCGATTTAAGCGCATCTTCTGCATCTTTCAGAGCGGCTTCAATAGTTGACTTCTCCTCGTCACTCAATTGCTCACCATGTTCACTCAATGATTTTTTAACAGAATGAATCATTGCATCACATTGATTACGACTAGACACCAACTCAAATTTCTTATGGTCCTCCTCAGCATTCGCCTCTGCATCCTTAACCATACGATCTACTTCTTCTTCGGACAAACCTGAACTGGCCTGGATCTTGATTTTATTCTCCTTACCTGTCGCTTTATCCTTGGCAGATACATGTAAGATACCATTCGCATCAATATCAAACGTCACTTCAATTTGTGGCATACCACGTGGTGCTGGTGGTATATCACTCAAATTAAATTGACCAAGACTTTTGTTACCCGATGACATTTCACGCTCACCCTGCAACACATGAATCGTTACAGCAGTCTGGTTCTCTTCCGCGGTAGAAAACACCTGCTGTGCTTTAGTAGGAACTGTTGTGTTTTTTTGAATAAGTTTGGTCATGACACCACCCAGGGTTTCTATACCCAATGATAATGGTGTCACATCCAACAACAGGACATCCTTAACATCACCTTGTAACACACCACCCTGAATCGCCGCGCCCACCGCGACAGCTTCATCTGGATTAACATCCTTGCGCGGCTCTTTACCAAAAATCTCGTTGACCTTCTCCTGCACTTTGGGCATACGGGTCTGCCCACCCACCAAAATTACGTCATCAATATCAGAAGCGGATAACCCAGCATCTTTTAACGCTGTACGACACGGTTCAACCGTGCGTTCAATAAGCTCTTCAACCAGACTTTCAAGCTTGGCACGTGTAATCTTAACAGCCAAATGTTTTGGCCCAGAGGCGTCCGCTGTGATGTATGGTAGATTAACTTCTGTTTGCTGACTTGATGACAACTCAATCTTAGTTTTCTCTGCAGAATCTTTTAGGCGCTGCAGAGCAAGCATATCCTGTTTCAGATCAATACCACTTTCTTTCTTGAACTCCTCAACCAGATACTCAATCACACGCGAATCAAAATCTTCACCGCCCAGGAAAGTATCGCCATTCGTTGCCAATACTTCAAACTGGTGTTCGCCCTCTACTTCAGCAATCTCGATAATGGAAACATCAAAGGTGCCGCCGCCCAGGTCATACACGGCTATTTTCCGATCACCTTCTTTTTTGTCCATACCAAAAGCCAGTGCAGCGGCAGTTGGTTCGTTAATAATACGTTTCACTTCCAATCCGGCAATGCGACCAGCATCCTTGGTTGCCTGGCGTTGTGAGTCATTAAAATATGCAGGCACAGTAATGGTTGCTTCGGTAACCGGCTCACCCAAATAATCTTCCGCCGTTTTCTTCATTTTCATCAGCACTTGCGCTGAGACCTCTGGCGGCGCAATTTTCTTTCCACGCACCTCAACCCAGGCATCATTATTGTCCGCTTTGATAATACTATAAGGCACCATTTTGATATCACGCTGCACCATTTCTTCATCAAAGCGACGACCAATCAAACGTTTTATTGCAAATAGTGTGTTTTTTGGATTGGTAACCGCCTGACGCTTAGCAGAAGCACCGACTAGAATCTCGTCTTCATCTGTATAAGCAACAATAGAAGGCGTGGTTCGTGTACCTTCTGCATTCTCGATTACTTTAGGCTTGCCGCTCTCCATAATGGATACACAAGAGTTGGTGGTACCCAGGTCGATACCGATAATTTTGCCCATAACTGGATCCTTTTAAAGATTAAAAACTGTCTATCAATTGATCTGATAATGGAGATACATATTGAAATTTCAAGTATCTTGTGGCTTTGAAACCATAACGAGTGCCGGACGAATGACACGATCACTCAATTTGTACCCCTTTTGCATCACCTGCACTACCGTATTCGGCGCCAGATCGGAGTCAACCATAGTCATCGCTTGATGTTGATGCGGATCAAATTTTTCGCCTTGTGGGTTGATCTCTTTAATATTGAATTTATCAAAAACCGTAGTCAGTTGTTTTTGTGTCAATTCCATACCATTTTTATAATTCTCTACAGTGGCATTCTCAACAGCCAACGCTGCTTCCAAACTATCCATTACGGTCAACAACTCGCTGGAAAAACTATCAACCGCATATTTATGTGCATTAGCAACATCAGTCTGCGCGCGTTTGCGAATATTCTCAGTCTCAGCTTTTGCACGCATCCAAGCATCATGATGCTCTGCCGCGCGTATCTCCGCCTCTTTTAGTAATTGCTCAAAGTTTAGTTGTTGTTCTGTTTGTTCTGTTTGCGGCGTTTCAGCAGTATTCCCTGCCGTATCCGGTGCAGCAGCTTCTTCAATGCTGGCTGTTGTTTCTGTTTGATTAGACTGCATATCTTGCGGATTTTCTGAATTTTGCATTACACCTCCTAATAACTGTCCGTTTGATATAGGGATTGTCTTAATAATTTCAAGTGTATTTGCAAAATTTCACTGAAGAAGCCCTGAACCAAAACTCCTTAGTATCAAATTTTTATTTGGAAACAGGTTTAAAGCCTTCTACATTTTTATTACTTAAATTACTTTATTTCAAATTTTGCTGCTAACAGTCCGCGAATAAAAAAAATCCGTATCATATTTACTATTACTTCAGCAACGGGTGATCCTTGGGCAATTGTTTGGAATACCAGATGGCTAATTTGTGTCGCAGTGATTTTTCAGCGACTTGATCTTCCGGCAGGGGTTGAATAACTTTATCATGAACCAGTAATCGGTAGATGTAGAGTAGTTTTTCACTTGCTGAATCGGTTGCTTCAAACTCAACCACACCACGATCTTCCGCATATTTCACACCTGCCAGCATAGCACCCTTAAATAATGCATTTTCATTTTTCAGTTTCTTCATAAAAATCACCTTTAATTTTGCATCAGCGGTACAAAATAAAATTTCAACATACGCTTCACCTCAGCGTTTAATTACTTTGCATCATCTTGATATCGATTGAGCCTAATCTCCAAAAAAATGAACGCAAAGACGTGTCGGTTTTTACGAATCGACTACTTCAAATCCCGCATCCTGAATGACCTGTTTAAGCTGATCTTTACTAACTTTTTCAGCATCATACTGAATGATGGCTAGTGCTTTCTCCAATGACACGTTGACGTCATTTACACCAGAAATTTTTTCCAGCACTGTTTCGACACTGTTGACACAGCCCATACAAGTCATACCTTTGATTTTTATTTGTATTGATTGCATTATTAAATTTTTAAGGGTTAATTTACCAGCGTACTCATTTTGAGCATGCTAAAACTTACGTCATTGTTATAGTTCAACTCATGGCAATGGCCTGTAACCAAGCAATTACCGGACCACCAAACATTCCATTCCTTGACGCGCCAGTCTTTTACAGGCTGTACGCGCCTCTATTTCTTGTAAACCTTCCAGCCGCGCACGAAATAATTTACGGTTACTGACATCCACTTCAGTTACCACCATCTCTCCTGCAACCCAACGATTGGCGACCTCAGCCTGAGCTTGCGCCCGATTGTGCTCCAGATAAGTGCCTATCTGCACCGCCCAACTGTTGTCATCCACCATAGCAACCTCAATGATACGGGTATCTGGATGTGTGATCAGCTGCATCATAGCCTGATCGGGTAGTTTTTCCAGCAATGGAATCGGCTTAGAAACAGGCTTAAGATTAGAAGGTGGTTTGAACTTAGGTACTGGAACCGGAGCACCAATCCCTGGAATAACATTAGGCGTCACACTAGCAGATCGAATTGTAGGTGGCTTGCTAAAAGTACGATCCAATAAATTAGCGATATGTCGGTCACGCGAACCTGCGGTTTTTCCACCCATAACTACCGCGATCACCCGACGACCACCGCGCTTGGCCGAAGTGGCTACGTTGAACCCAGAGGCACGGATATAGCCAGTCTTCAAACCGTCCACCCCCTCGGTATTACGAATCATACGATTGTGACTATTATAGGTTACACCTTTGTATTGAAACGACTGTGTGGAAAAATAATGATAGTGCTGTGGAAAGTCTTTCATTAACCGTGCTGATAGAATCACCATATCCTTGGCTGTTGTCTTCTGTGCACTATTAGGCAGACCGGAAGCATTTCGAAAAGTGGTGGAATTCATACCCAACTTACGGGCTTTATCGGTCATCAAGCGACCAAAGTTACTTTCTGTACCACCCAATGCTTCGGCCACAACCGCTGCCACGTCGTTGGCGGAACGCACAATCAGTGCAGGAATCGCTTTACGCACGCTGATCGTATCGCCAGGCAACAAACCGATATTAGTCTGTGGCATGGACGCTGAGTGAGTCGACACTAACATTCGGGTATGCAAAGTCATCCTGCGCTGCTTCATTGCTTCAAACAGCATGTAAAGTGTCATCATCTTAGTCAAAGAAGCTGGATAACGACTAGCATTAGCACGCGACTCATGAAGTACTTCTCCTGTATCTGCATCTATTACTATCGAGGCATAGCGTGGATTTGCCTGTGCCTGAGTTATCAAGGAAAGCAACAACAATACAATAAGGGCAAGAAACCCCACTTTCCCTGCACGTTTCATAACAAACATGAACTACCCTTTCTAAATATTGAATAATACTGACATAATCCAATAATAACCTGCAAACCCAAAAGAAGTCATTGCATATTTATTTATGCGGCCTTATCTGTATCTACCAAATAATTAACAGTACGCTATATATCCATCCGACACAATGTCCTCTTTTAAAGCACATAACCCAACCGATTTTGATAAAAAGAAACTTGGCAGAACATCAATAAATTTTGCGCGAAATTTAATTTGTAGTTCCTGAGTGCATCATGCAAGCTTTCCAT
>JAHZIU010000274.1 GCA_022601315.1 Betaproteobacteria bacterium | reverse complement strand
GTCATTTTGTTTTGCCTGCCAAGCGCCAGAATCTGCGTAAAACCGACATAAAAGAACAAACCTTCCATGATGCAGGCGAATACAATCAGGCTTTTGAGCAAATCTTGATCGGTTTCCGGAGTGCCTGTCTCAAAATGTGGGTTGGTTAGCGTATCAATGAAAGGAATCAAAAATTCATCTTTATCACGAATGGACTCGACTTCATGATAAGCATTGAAAATTTCCCCTTCATCCAATCCCAAAGACTCCACAATATATTGATAAGCATGCGTATGAATGGCTTCTTCAAACGCTTGACGCAACAAATACTGACGGCACTCCGGATTAGTGATATGGCGATAAGTACCCAACACAATATTGTTAGCCGCCAATGAATCCGCGGTCACAAAAAAACCTAGATTGCGTTTGATCAAGCGACGTTCATCCTCAGTTAATCCATTGGGATCTCTCCACAACGCAATATCGCGACTCATGTTAATTTCCTGCGGCATCCAGTGATTGGCACAGGCGGCTAAGTATTTATCCCACGCCCATTTGTACTTGAATGGCACCAGTTGATTCACATCCGCACTGCAGTTAATAATCTGCTTGTCTTCAACAGCAACGCGGCGCGTGGCGCTGCCTGCCACGGCTTGCGCAGCATCTTCCTGATCAATTGCCGAGGCATTGCCATTGGCATTAGCATTAGCATTAGCATTGGCATTGGCATTGGCATTGGCATTGGCATCTTTATGCTGATGCATGGCCTGATTGATCAAATCGGAAGCCTGATGGTTTCCCTCATACAATGGGCCTTTTGGTAATGGCTTATCAGATTGGGTTGCGTCATCTTCAAATGTCAGCATGTTTCACTCCTTTTCTTTTCAAGACTTAGATTCAATTGGATTATTGGCAAGATTCGCAACTTTCATCATCAATCGCGCAATATTTAACCTCGGCAGTCGCTTCTTGATGACCATTGGACATACCACCATCCGCAGGCACTGCATTCAGGGACCCTGCTTGCACGGTTGATTTTTCCGCCGCTGTGGCACCCATTGAACGTAAATAATAAGTCGTCTTTAAACCACGCAACCAGGCGAGCTTATAGGTTTCGTCCAGTTTCTTACCGGAAACACCCGCAATATAGATATTTAGTGATTGTGCTTGATCAATCCATTTCTGACGCCGTGCAGCCGCTTCAATCAACCAACTCGGCTCCATTTCAAATGCTGTGGCATACAAGGCGCGGATATCTTCAGGAATACGATCAATCTTGCTAATCGCACCATCAAAGTATTTCAGATCGGAAATCATTACTTCATCCCACAAATCACGTTTTTTCAGGTCATTCACCAATGATCTATTGGTAATGGTGAATTCACCGGACAGGTTGGATTTGACATACAAGTTTTGATAGGTCGGCTCAATACTGGCTGACACGCCGACAATATTGGAAATGGTTGCCGTAGGCGCAACCGCCAAACAATTGGAATTACGCATGCCATGTTTTTTGATGCGCTTACGCAATGCATCCCAGTCCTGCGTGGTTGACAAATCCGCTTCAACATAGCCGCCCCGTTCTGTACGCAAAACTTCCAACGTGTCATGCGGCAAAATACCTTTATCCCACAAACTGCCTTTGTAAGAGCTATAACGTCCACGTTCTTCGGCCAATTCGCTGGAAGCCCAATAAGCCTGATAAGCCACGGCTTCCATGGACCGGTCGGCAAACTCAACCGCTTCCATTGAACCATAAGGAATACCCAGCAGATGCAAACACTCCTGAAACCCCATAATGCCCAACCCGACAGGTCGGTGCTTCAGGTTGGCATTTCTTGCTTTCGCCACTGCGTAGAAATTGATGTCCACCACATTGTCCAACATACGCATAGCCGTCGTAATGGTGCGTTTGAGTTTGTCTGCATCCAATACTCCATCTTTAAGATGGGCTACCAGATTGACAGAACCCAGATTACACACAGCAATTTCTTTCTCATTGGTATTCAGCGTGATTTCTGTACACAAATTGGAGCTATGCACGACACCCACATGATTTTGTGGCGAACGAATATTACAGGGATCTTTAAAGGTAATCCATGGATGCCCTGTTTCAAACAGCATACTCAGCATCTTGCGCCATAACTGTACTGCGGGGATTCTTTTATACAACTCAATCTCACCCCGCTCCGCCTTATCTTCATATGCAAGATACGCCTGCTCAAATTTCTGGCCGAATTTCTCATGTAAGTCCGATACATCAGAAGGAGAAAAAAGCGTCCAGTCCCCACCTTCCATCACCCGCTTCATGAATAAATCCGGAATCCAGGTGGCAGTATTCATATCGTGTGTACGGCGACGATCATCACCGGTATTTTTACGCAATTCGAGAAATTCTTCGATATCCAGATGCCAGCATTCCAGATAAGCGCATACGGCACCTTTACGTTTACCACCCTGATTAACCGCCACAGCCGTATCAGATACTACTTTAAGAAATGGCACTACGCCTTGTGACTTACCATTCGTACCTTTAATGCGCGCACCCATCGCACGCACAGCCGTCCAGTCATTACCCAAACCACCGGCATACTTGGCCAATAATGCGTTCTCCTTAATGGCTTCATAAATACCATCCAGATCATCGGATACTGTTGTGAGATAACAAGAAGACAGTTGTGAGCGACAAGTACCCGAATTAAACAATGTCGGTGTGGAACTCATAAAGTCGAAACTTGATAACACATGGTAAAACTCAATAGCGCGTGATTCACGATCAATTTCGTTTAACGCCAGTCCCATTGCCACACGCATGAAAAACGCCTGCGGCAGCTCGATTCGTCGTTCCTCAATATGCAGAAAATAGCGGTCATATAATGTCTGTAAACCCAAATAATCAAACTGCAAATCACGCTCCGCCTCCAGGGTTTCCGCTAACCGCGACAAATCAAACTGCGCCATCTTCTCATCCAGCAAACCTGCTTCTATGCCGCGTTTGATATAAAGCGGAAAATAATCTTTATATTGAGACGCCATCTCCTGCTGTGTTGTTTCTTCTCCCAATACTTCAGCGCATATGTTGTTAAGTAACAAACGCGCCGTCACATAACTATAGGCGGGGTCTTTTTCAATCAAAACGCGTGCAGACAATATCGTGGATTTTCTGACTTCATCCAGTGAAACACCATCGTACAAGTCTTTTAATGTACCTTTTAAAATCAGCGAAACATCCACTGCATCGCCTAAACCAGCACAAGCTGACGTAATCTGTTCAGACAAACGCGCAATATCTAACGGGACTTTCTGTCCCTTTTCCAGCACATACAACTCATGTTCCGGTGCACCAGCCTGCTCTTTCAGTCTGGCACGTTCACGTGCGCGATCTTCACGATATAACACATAAGCACGCGCCACATCATGTTCACCGGAGCGCATTAATGCGAGCTCAACCTGATCCTGGATATCTTCGATATGAAAAGTACCGCCATTCGGTTGGCGACGTATTAATGCGTTAACGACATCACTGGTTAATTTGGCGACTACTTCACGCACCCTGACCGACGCCGCACCTTGTCCACCATCCACAGCAATAAATGCTTTGGTCAATGCGACCGAAATTTTGATCGGCTCAAAAGAAACGACTGAGCCATTACGGCGAATAATTTTGTATTGTGAATAAAGAGAATCCTGATTTTGCGTATCCGAAATTGCTTGTCTCTCGGTGATGGGTTTGATGCTGGTATTGTCAGTCACTAGTTGCATGGTTGATCCCCCTTATTCATAAATTTTGAGAGAAAATGTAGCGAATCCAGTTATTTAAAGAGATTTGCATCTCACTTAAAAACCACTACATATAGTATCAAAGTGTTCTTGATACATAACCAGTAGTATACATATAAAAAATAATTTTGAAATAGAATTTTGATATTTTTTCAAAAACACATCGTAAATTATTTTGCTTTGTGTTGTAATTCAAGGCTAAAAATCAGGTATCCGCCGTAATTAATGGATTCTTTACGCAATGAAATTGCGTTTTTAAATGTTGTAATTTTCCAACATAAAAAAACAAATAGTCCGTTCATTAAAATCTGACTATTGTTGTTCGAATAATTCAGTGAAAAGGAAGAAAATGCATCCGAACCAATGGCACTTACTGAAAACCAAACGCTTCCTGCCGCTATTTATCACGCAATTCCTAGGTGCATTTAACGACAACGTCTTCAAAAATGCGCTCGTTATTTTGATTACCTACACGGTGGTTGAACAATCGACACTCAGTCCACAGATCATGGTCACGATGGCGGCAGGAATTTTTATCCTGCCGTTTTTCTTATTCTCAGCCACGGCTGGCCAGTTTGCCGATAAACATGACAAGGCAAAATTGATTCGGATCATCAAATTTATCGAGATCTTGTTAATGGCTGGCGCAGCAACGGGCTTTTATCTGCAACAGGTGAATTTGTTAATGTTGATTTTGTTCTTAATGGGCACCCAATCCGCGTTCTTTGGGCCACTCAAATACGGCATTCTGCCCGATCAACTCAATGAAAATGAACTGATTGGCGGTAATGCACTGATCGGCACCGGCACTTTCGTATCCATTTTGGTGGGAACGATTTGCGGCGGATTGTTGATTCTGGCTGAGAATGGCGCCCTGATTATCTCTGTGATGGTTATTTCAATCGCATTGATCGGTTGGATCAGCAGCTTATTGATTCCCTCCACTCAGGCGGCAGACAGCACAATCAACGTCAACTATAATTTTTTCACCGAGACGCACCGTATTATTCAACATATTCGCGAAAACCCGATTATTTTCCGTGCAGTATTGGGTATTTCGTGGTTCTGGCTGTTTGGTGCGACTTTCTTGTCGCAATTTCC
>JAHZIU010000273.1 GCA_022601315.1 Betaproteobacteria bacterium | reverse complement strand
CTGATGACCGGAATGAGAAAATACATTATGAAAAAACTACTAATAACTTTAACGCTGATTCTCATGAGCACTAACACGATGGCAGAATGGACTGAGATGGGTAAGAGTGATGAGGCAGGCGGTTACATTGCTTACGCTGACTTGACCACTATTCGTAAGGCAGGCAATAGGGTTAAGATGTGGACTTTGATTGACTATAAAAATGAGCAGAAAGCTTCAGGTGTTAACTTTTCATCAAAATCAATTCGGCGTGACTACGATTGCCAGGGAAGACATATGAGAATCCTGGCTTTCAAGCTATTTAGCTGGAATATGGAGAAGGGACGGCTTGTTCGTTCATATAACCAACCTCAGGAATGGGAAGAAGTAGAAGCTGAGAGTATGGGTGAAACCGAGTGGAAAGTTGCTTGTGGTAAATAGCGTATTGTCAATTTGACGTGCATAGGCATCCAATGTTTTAGAGTCGTATGTATTTGTATTTGCTCGGATAAATATTTGTGACTTCGTTGCAATAGTTAACTTTACAATCTTCTATTTCAGGCAGGAAGTTTTTACTGTCAAATAAGACAAAGGCAATCGGATGATAAAAGCGTACGCAGCATTTGAACCGGGTGAGCAGCTTCAGCCTTATGAGTATGATCCCGGGTCTTTAGGTGTTGAGGAAGTAGAGATTGCTGTAGAACATTGTGGTATTTGCCATAGTGATCTGAGTATGCTGGATAATGAGTGGGGGATTACCCAATATCCATTTGTGCCCGGTCATGAAATTGTTGGTGTGGTTGTCGATAAGGGCGCACTTGTACATCAATTTAATCTGGGGCAGCGTGTTGGTTTGGGTTGGCATTCAAGTTATTGTATGACGTGCACGACTTGCATGTCCGGCGACCATAACCTTTGTGCGCACGCTGAACCAACAATAGTTGGCCGCCATGGCGGTTTCGCAGATAAAGTGCGCGCGAACGCGGCCAGTGTTGTAGCATTACCAGAATCTATTGACGCACAAACTGCTGGACCACTTTTCTGTGGTGGCATCACTGTTTTTAATCCATTACTACAATTTGATATTCAGCCAACAGCCCGGGTTGCTGTGATTGGTATTGGTGGTTTGGGGCATATTGCATTACAGTTTCTAAAAGCCTGGGGTTGTCATGTAACGGCTTTTACCTCCAGTGAAGCCAAACGTACAGAAGCACTGGAATTGGGCGCACATAACACCTTGAATTCAAAACTCCCAGATGAATTGGAGTCTGCGGCTGGGCAATTTGATTTGATTTTGTCGACTGTAAATGTAAGCCTTAACTGGAATGCCTATCTGGCTACATTGCGTCCAAAAGGTCGCTTACATTTTGTAGGCGCTACTTTGGAGCCACTGAATATTGCGGTTTTTCCGTTAATTCTAAGGCAAAATTCAATTTCTGGTTCACCTGTGGGTAGTCCTGCCAGTATAAGGGCTATGCTGGATTTTGTAGCGCAACATGATATCAGGCCAGTTATTGAAACATATCGTTTTGATCAGGTGAATGAGGCATTGGCCCATTTGGCAAAGGGTGATGCTCGTTATCGAATTGTTTTGAGTCATTAACACTTCGCTCCTTCAACTGTATCAAAAAAATATCATTTAAATAGAGCGCTATCCTGAATATTGCACCAGTTGGTGGCATTTAAACGCCGCCTTGTGTTGAATTGAGCGTGCTCGCGACCGGAGACGCAGTTATTCTACGGCGTAGAGAGCATGTACGTTCTATTCAATACAACGCAAGTTAAAAACCAGCAAGTGAGTCATAAGTACAAACTGTATTTTCTAGAAATTTGCTAAAAAACAACAGGAATAACGATTACAGGCCAAAATCTAACGTATTGATGCAATTTCAGGCTAGTAATATTCTGTTCTTGCATAACTTTCAAAGCGCGTATATTCGCCCAGGAATGTTAGATTCACGGTTCCTATTGGGCCATTTCGTTGTTTGCCTATGATAATCTCAGCCATACCCTTGTCTTGCGTATCTGGATCGTATACTTCGTCTCGGTAGATAAAGAGAATGACATCCGCATCTTGTTCAATTGCGCCTGATTCACGTAAATCTGACATGACTGGGCGCTTATTAGGCCGTTGCTCAAGGCTACGGTTTAATTGGGACAAAGCAATGACCGGAACTTTTAATTCCTTAGCGAGGGCTTTGAGAGCACGGGAAATCTCTGAAATCTCTGTAGCGCGGTTTTCTCCTTGGCGTGTTGAAGCCATTAATTGCAAGTAATCTACGACAATTAATCCCAATCCACCAAATTGACGATATAGTCGTCTGGCTCTGGCACGGAGTTCTAATGCATTGAGCGCAGCACTTTCATCAATATGAATAGGCGCATCGTTTAGTTTTCCGAGCGCATGCGTAAGTTTGGGCCAGTCTTCATCTTCCAGACGACCGGTACGTACTTTATGTTGGTCAAGTCTGCCGACAGACCCGAGCATACGCATGGCCAATTGTGTACCGCCCATCTCCATACTGAAAACAGCGACTGGTTTATTCAGGTCAAGCGCTACATTTTCTGCAATATTGAGGGAAAAAGCGGTTTTTCCCATGGATGGTCTGCCAGCGACAATAATCAAATCGCCAGGTTGAAAGCCCGAAGTTTTCTGATCTAGATCATGAAAGCCTGAGGCGATACCGGTGACATCACTGGGGTTATCCCGGTTGTAGAGTAGCTCTATGCGCTCGACAACTTGTTTTAATAGGGGTTGTATATCGATAAAGCCTTCTTTGCCGCGTGCACCTTCTTCCGCAATTTCAAAAACTTTGGATTCGGCTTCATCCAGTAGGTTTGCTGCGGTACGTCCTGCCGGATTGTATGCGGAATCGGTGATTTGTACGCCAACTTGTGCAAGATTACGCATAATAGAGCGTTCTCTAACAATTTCTGCGTAGCGCTTAATATTTGCTGCGGATGGTGTGTTTTGCGCAATGGCGCCAATATAGGCGAGCCCACCAACTGTTTGTAATTCTGCTGATAATTCAAGAGATTCTGCAACAGTAACTACATCCGCCGGTTTGTTATGTTCAATCAGTTTACAGATGTGATGATAAATCAGCTTGTGATCATGGCGATAAAAATCATCATCGGTAATGATGTCAGCAATTTTGTCCCAGGAATGATTGTCTAACATCAACCCACCTAAAACAGATTGCTCAGTTTCAATGGAATGCGGTGGCGTTTTGAAGGAATCTACTTGCTGATCAAGTTCGATACTGATTGATGGTTGCGCCATAGTTACCCCGTTTAGAAGCGATACTGGAATGGAATGATCCGCAATGCGAGAACTGTTTAGATCGATTTATTTATGTTTTCGAAAGGTATTGCAATTCATTACTTCTGGTTACATATTGTTTTCTTTGGAACTGTTTTTGCTAGAGCGTCGACCAGCAGTTTCTTAATTGTGATGGTTGTAATCTATGTATACTTTTGTCACAGTCCATCGTAAAGCAATTCTATCATTTTGCAGTAGTATCAGTTCAGATTTTCCATAAGATTATTTGCCTGTTATGGAAAAAACTGACGGAATAAATAACAGCGATTAAGGTTTTTTTGGAGAAAAGCTAACTAATTCAAGTAAATGTAAAAAAGGACTGAGAACAGTCCTTTTTTACATTAAGTTTTATCGAATCAGCGAGTCTGGGAGTGCTTAACAAAAAGATATGTCTTTTTGGTCAATCGTGGTTGAACTTTTTAATTGTGAACGCTGTATCCGCGAATATCAAATTGGAAGCGTGCTAAAGTGTTGTTTCTCCCAGTACGGAGACAGTGATATGTGCTGATACATCACTGTGTAATGCAATCGTTAATGTGTAATCACCAATTTGCTTTAATGCGCCATGAGGCATACGAATCATTGATTTTTCAATAGTGAAACCTTGTTCAACAAGTGCTTCTGCGATATTTGCGTTGGTGACGGAGCCAAACAGTTTTCCGTCACTACCGGTTTTCTGTGTGATTTGTAGTAATAATCCATCCAGCTTTTCTGCAACTGCATTAGCTGTAGCTAATGAAGCAGCCTGATTCATTTCCAGTTCTGCGCGTTTTGATTCAAACTCGGCAACGGCCTGTTCTGTTGCTCTTTTTGCCTTTCCTTGCGGAATTAAGAAATTGCGAGCATAACCACTTTTAACATTTACGATATCGCCTAATAGTCCCAGATTGGAAATTTTTTCCATAAGTATTATTTGCATGTTTTTACTCCTTAATGCCGGTCTGTATAAGGCAATAATGCAAGAAAGCGGGCACGTTCAACAGCAGTACCCAACTGGCGTTGATAAAATGCACGGGTGCCTGTTATACGTGCAGGTATGATTTTGCCATTTTCACTGATAAAGTCTTTTAAAACTTCGATGTCCTTATAATCGACCTTTTTAATTCCTTCGGCAGTAAAACGACAAAACTTTTTACGCTTAAATAATGGGCGGTTTGCCTTTCTTTCCCTTTCTTTTTCTTTACTGTCTTTACGTCTTGTAAAACGAGCCATATCTTTTTCCTGTTAACTGATTAAATTTGTACTATGTTATCTACGTGTAATACCAGTTGCTGATTTAGCCGGCTTTTTCTATTAAGGAAGCCAGTGAGATGCACCATGGTATTTATTTTAAAGTTGGAAATTGTAATTGCCATCTGACCTAATGCCACAGCAAAAATTTCACATAAAACCTGTCGGGTAATACCTGCTTCAATTTGGCGTGATGAATGATTGATCGTAAAGTCAATGACTGCTACGCCTGCTGGTGTATACCGTAACGTCCCAAGTTTAATGATTTTTCCACAAATTACCGTTTGGTTGCAATCCAATGGTTACCCGGCTTCGGCCGAAGTCTTTGTTTCCTCGGCTGGGTCTTCTGTTTCCTCAGAATTATCAGCTTTTTTTTCTGCTTCAGTTTCAGTTTCAGTCTCAGCCACAACCTCAATTTCAGTCTCTGAAGTCTGGGTAGAGGATGTGTCGGATTTGTCCTCGTTTTGCAGCATTGGTGAAGGCTCTGTGACAGGGCCATCCATTCTGATCGTGAGATGACGTAAAATAGCATCGCTGAATTTAAACGCATGTTCCAACTCTTTCAGTGTTTCTTGGTCGCATTCAATATTCATGAGCACGTAATGGGCTTTATGAACTTTCTGAATGAGATAAGCCAGCTGACGGCGTCCCCAATCTTCAGTGCGGTGAATATTGCCATTTTTCGCAATAACAATTCCGCGGTAGCGTTCTATCATTGCTGGCACTTGTTCACTTTGATCAGGGTGCACTATAAATACGATTTCGTAATGTCGCATAAAATCCTTTTGGGTTAAGCCTCCCATTTATAAATGGTGAGACAAGGGTTGAAAACCGAGCATTCTACTGAATTCACGAGATAATATCAAATGATGTCTAACAAAATATAATGCAAATAACTCATATTAAAACTAGTTTTTTGAGGATGATTTATTATTAGTTGTTATTTTCAAAGTCCCAAGTAAAACAAAATCAACACTATTGCGTTCGATGAGCTGGTAAAATCAGCACGCTTTATATGAGCCTGAATATTGCGCCAGTTGGTGGAATTTAAACGCCGCCTTATATTGAATTGAACGTGCTCGCGACCGGAGACGCAGTTATTCTGCGGCGTAGAGCGCATGTGCGTTCTATTTAATACAGGGTAAATTTAAAACCGGCAAGTGCGTCGTAAGTACAAACTGTATTTTCTAAAAATTTGCTAAAAACCAGCAGGAATAACGATTACAGGCCAAAATCTAACGTACTGGTGCAATATTCAGGTTAGTCTGGACTGAAGACGTTGAGAATATGGTTGTGAATTAAAGGAGCATTCATGAATCCACAAGAAGCACTGAATCGTATTATTGAACATCAGGAAATACAGCATGATGAGATGCTGTCGCTGATGCGTCAAATCATGCAGGGTGAAATTTCCCCTGTTTTGATCGCTGCCATTATTACCGGATTACGTGTAAAAAATGAAACTATCGGTGAAATTGCAGCCGCCGCACAGGTGATGCGTGAATTTGCTACGCCAGTGGAATTATCCAACAGCGAAAATTTGGTTGATACTTGTGGAACAGGTGGTGACGCTACGCATACGTTCAATATATCTACAGCTTCAGCATTTGTTACTGCCGCAGCGGGCGCACGTGTTGCCAAACATGGCGGACGGTCTGTGTCCAGTAAGTCTGGTAGTGCGGATGTACTGGAAGCACTGGGTGTTAATTTAAATCAAACACCGCAACTGGTCGCACAGAGCATTAGCGAGATCGGTGTTGGTTTTATGTTTGCGCCCAATTACCATAGTGCAATGAAACATGCTGCTCCAGTGCGGCGTGAGCTGGGTATTAAGACAATGTTTAATATTCTTGGGCCGTTAACCAATCCAGCAGGTGCCAATAGTCAAGTGCTCGGTGTATTCAGTGCCGATTTGGTAAGCACCCTGGCACATGTTTTACAAAAATTGGGCAGTCAACATGTACTGATTGTTAATGGAAAAGACGGCCTGGATGAAATTACAATTACTGGTGAAACAAATATTGGTGAGTTGAAGCAAGATAAAGTTACTGAATATTCAGTCAGACCGGAAGATTTTGGTTTGTCTACAGCGTCAATTGATACGATTCAAGTGGCGGACAGCGACTATGCCAAAGCGATGTTGCTTTCAGTATTAGAGAATCAGGCGGGTCCGGCACGTGATATTGTTATGATGAATGCCGGCGCTGCGATCTATGTAGCGGGTGTTGCCGACTCTCTTGCGCAGGGTGTCGAAAAAGCACGGCATGCAATTGAAAGTGGCGCTGCTTTGAAAAAACTAAATCAACTGGTGGCGTTCTCTAATCGAGGATAAATTACTAACCATTAAAAATGTCGGATATTCTAAAAAAAATATTATCGGTTAAAGTGCAGGAAATTGCACAAGCCAAAGCGATTAAATCATTTCCCGAAATGATGTCAGAGGCCGAAGCTGCAGTCCCCGTGCGTGATTTTACAGCGGCCATTCGTGACAAACTGGCCGCCGGAAAACCGGCTGTGATCGCCGAAATTAAACAAGCCAGTCCCAGTAAAGGTCAGCTGCGCGGGCGGACAAAACAATCATTAGCAGACAATGAACAGCAATTTGAATTTATTCCCGCTGAAATCGCTGAAACCTATGCAGCACATGGCGCAGCTTGTCTGTCTGTATTAACGGATAAACAGTTTTTTATGGGCAGCCCGGCATATTTGCAACAAGCGCGTGCCGTGTGTCAACTGCCTGTGATACGAAAAGACTTCATATTAGATGAGTATCAAATCGCCGAAGCACGTGCCATGGGTGCAGATTGTATTTTATTGATTGTTTCTGCTTTTGTAATGGACAATAATTCTGACGCTGAAAATGTTGCTTGTGATGCATTAACACGTATGCAGAAGCTTGAATCCCTGGCGCATTCGCTTGGCATGGCTGTGCTGGTGGAAGTCCACGATGCGGAGGAACTTGCATTGGCTTTGCAATTAACGACACCACTCATCGGTATTAATAATCGTAATTTACGTACTTTCGAAACCAGTCTGGATACGACTTTGCAACTGTTATCACTTATTCCATCTGAACGAATTGTGATTACAGAAAGTGGTATCCGTGTCCCTGCGGATGTATCACTGATGCGAAATAATCAAGTGCATGTTTTTCTTGTCGGAGAGGCATTTATGCGTGCGCAAGATCCAGGTATAGAGCTTGCACGTCTGTTTAATTAAACCGTCTATCCTATTGCATTTCAACTGAATTTAGTCCGCTTTTCCCTTTCTTTTTTACTCATCGTGAATTTTTAAGCCTGTTAGACTGCTAGTACTCCGTCAATATCAAGTGGAAGGAGTGCTAGCCTATTGTTTTCTAATTATTTCTTCTGGATTGTCGTGGTATAACTTATTCGATCAGAAAGATTTGGGGTTCATTATGTCGGAGAAAGGAAATAAAAATCTGATTAAGTGTATCAATTTTCTTAGTAAAGTGGATATACCAATGTTAAAGCATACTGCTCGAAACATTACCAAGTTATGTAAACATGAAGATGATATCAGTCCACGCAGCGTTGCTGATATTGTAAAACAAGACCCGTTGATGGCTGTTAAGCTCATGCGCTATTTGCAACAAAAAAAGAAACGTGTCCAGGAACATGAGGTTATGGAGGTGCAGCAAGTTTTGCTGATGCTTGGATTGGAAACGTCTACACAGATCGTATCAAAAAGTCCGCTGGTGGAAGAAGTACTTGGGGGTAAGAATATCGGCGCGTTGGCTAATATGTTGCGTGTAACACATCGGGCTAATCTGGCTTCAGTTTATGCTTTTGAGTGGGCCGTGCGCTTAAACGATTTACATTTTGAAGAAGTACGAATTGCTGCATTGCTGCATGATATTGCAGAAATTCTGATGTGGTGTTTTGCACCAACAGCGATGCTAAAGATAAAAACCGTGCAACAGCAGAATAAAACATTACGAAGTAGTACGGTGCAGGAAAAGGTGTTGGGGTTTACTTTGCATCAGTTACAGTTAGAACTGGCGCTCAAATGGAAGCTTCCAAAGTTATTGATTACGCTTATGGATGATGATCATGCCGAGCAGCAACGTGTGCGTAATGTAATTTTGGCAGTGAATCTTGCCAGACACTCCGCAAATGGTTGGGATGATGCAGCATTACCAGATGATTATATTGAAATTAGTAAGCTGCTGAGTATTAAGGAAGAAGATGTGAGAGTCATCGTTGGCGCAGAAAAACAGAAAGATTCACAAAAAGAGGAGTGCTAATTTTTAATGTAATACGTTGTTAGGTATTCACACAGAGTCATAAGTTAATCGGCTATTCTCTAAATGATTAATTTTGTAAGAAGCTTTATTTTCATGTAATTTACACCAATCACGCCAGACGCTATGGGCTTCTTCAACATTGGAAAAAGTCCATAAAACCACACCGTCATCCGTCATCAATGTCGCCATCTTATTTGGCCATTCTTTAATATAAAAATTCATATTTTCACCTTTCAATAAATTAAAGTGCGCAGTGTAAGCGTTCAATATGAATAGTTTGTGACAGAAATATTAAAGTTTTGTGACAGTGAACTATTAAACTCTATGAGTTAGGGACTTGGGTTTGGATACGCTTTGTGTATTTGTTCAATCTCTTCCAGTATGTCTTCAGATAAAGTGAGATTGATGCTTTCAATATTGTGCTTCAGTTGCCCTAGATTAGTTGCGCCAATGATCGTGCTGG
>JAHZIU010000272.1 GCA_022601315.1 Betaproteobacteria bacterium | reverse complement strand
TTGAAACTCAAACACCGTGGAATGAAGGCTCCTCAACTGGCAATTGGCGATGGTGACCTGGGGTTTTGGAAAGCTTTGGATGAAATTTACCGTACCACAAGTCATCAACCTTGCTGGGCACATAAAACAACCAATATATTAAATGAGCTACCCATGTTTTCGCAGTCCAATGCCAAGCAAGCATTGTATGAAATTTGGTAGACAAAGAAGAGTTACTGATTTTTATGATTGACTTTTCAAACCTCGACTAATAGGCCACAAACGCTCAAGCTTTTTTCCTAATAGCTAAGTCAATGTATTGAAAAAATAAGGTTAATGGAGAAACTAAAAAGTTTAGGTTTCCTGTGTAAGGCCATCATAGATGCTCAATTTAAAAACGGTGTTTAAGTAATGTCAGACAGCCAAGCCAAGCCATAGCTTGTTTTTTGTCCAACATTAGGCTTTCTATAACTCGAGAAGACCTGTTATTTATATATACAACACAAAATTTGTTAGGAGGTGAAAGATGATGGTAAAAAAATTGTTGTTGTCTATAATCACAATAGTAATTATTGCAAATGTTATGGTTGGTTTTTACTTAATTCTTGCTACGGATCGTATACCGTTAGGTCAGGAATACTATCCCCTAAATATTTTAAATAATGCAAAAAATTTTTGGAAACTATAACAATAGTTAGTAAAACAGAGGAATGACTCTTATATTGTTAATTGGTGTTAACAAGCGAGGACAAAAGCACATTCGACCTTAGAGAGCGGTGTATGTAAATCAACGCACAGCTAACTAGAAGTTTTTCTGAAACATAAACACCAGAGGATGAATGTTCATCAGCTAACAATTAGTACTTCAAAATAAGGAATATAACTTGTTTCTAACACCAGATCATCATAAGACCACCATCATAATTGGTGGCTTATTGTTAATAGGACTTACACTGATTACAGGTATTGCAGCTTATGACGAGACGCGCCAACAAATCGAGTCATCGCTGGGCAGGGGGTTGGCAGTCGCACTACAGGGTCAAAGACATCTGTTCGAGAGTGAAATTGAGAATGGTTTATTAGATACACGTGCTTTAGCCATGCGCCCTTTCTTGATTCAGTTGATACAGCAATTGAACACACAGCCAGGAAAAAATAGCGCACTTAACGATTTGGAACGAAATGTTTATTCTCTCACTGAAACTGGTTTTTCTGCAGCGGTTATATTCGATAAGGAGGGTAATAAACTATCGGAAATAGGACGTTTCTCTGCAAACCAGGATCAAGCGTTACTACTGAACAAGCAAGGTGATACGTTCCTTATATGGGACGATGAGTTGATTTTGCACACCAATAAACTAGTATTTGATCAAGACGGACAACGTATTGGTAGTATTACAACGGAAACGCCTCTGCCACAATTGACTCGCAGTTTTATAGAAATAAGAGAAATCGGGAAAACCGGAGAATTCATTTTATGCGCACTCCAGAAAGAAAAAGCACAAAAAATTGCGTGTCTTATGAGTCAGACCAAAGGTGTAACATTTAAACACTTGCCAAACTTGACAGAAGATAAAGTATTGCCAATAAACTATGCATTGGAAAGAGAAAGCGGTGTAGTAGCAGTGAAGGATTATCGTCAAATAGATGTCATTGAAGCCTATGCACCGTTGCACGTTAATGCAACTGATCTCGGTATGGTCTTAAAGTTAGATGAGGAAGAATTATTTGAACCGGCAACTAAAAATTTAAAAATTATATTTTTATACCTTACCGGACTCGCTTTTGAAATAATCCTACTGATTTGGTTTGTACGCAGGTTGATAAAATTTAAACGAGAAACGTGGCAATTAAAGGCGAAAACTGAGCAATTTTCTATTAAGCTTAATCATAAGGAATTGGAGTTACAGGCGCGTTTAAAAGAGATTACTTGTCTCTACGAAATTCGTAATAGTTTAGGGCAGGAACTAACCGTAGATAAGGTTTGCCAACAGGTTTTTAAGTATTTAATACCGGCCATGAGTTTTTCTGATGCTGTTTTTGTTGTAATCGAAATTAATGGAAAGCGTTTTACTTCAACGAAATTTAATCAAAGCCAAATGCATGAACTACAATCGAAGATCAATGTGAACGGAAAAGTATGCGGTAAATTAAGTGTATTTTATCCTGAAGGGGAATCTATTTCGATACTGGAGGAACAAAGATTCATTGATGCTATTGTGAGTGATCTGGAAGGCTGGTTTGAACGCAGAAACTTAGAACATGCACTAGTTTCAATTGCGGAAAAACAACAACATACGATCGGACAAGAATTGCACGATAACATCGGACAACAGGTTGCCGCAATCGGCTATCAAGTCAGAGCACTAGAGAAAAAAATATCTGCTTTTGGAAATGGAGACATGGTGACCTTAGCAGTTTCCATTGCAACACAAGTACAAACAGCCGTAATACAAATTAAACGACTTGCACAGGGGCTATTACCATTTGGACTTGAAGCTAATGGCTTGATAGCTGCATTGCAATCATTGGCATTAACAATATCGAAAACATATAATATTAAGTGTGAATTCATTCACAATAATGCATTACAGGCGAATGATAATCATATCACGCTTAATCTTTATCGAATTGTTCAGGAAGCTGCCAATAATGCAATACGTCACGGCGGTGCGAAGCATTTGACAATCTCTTTAGTAACCGAGGAAGAAAAACTATTTTTATCGATATGCGATGATGGATGTGGTTTTGCTGATAGTACTGAGAGAAAAAATAAAGTAACCCAAGGCATGGGTATTAAAATTATGCAGTACCGAGCTAAGCAACTAGGCGCTAAGCTAAAATTTTTGTCGCGTGTTGAAGGCGGTAAAGAAGTGCAATTGACAATCCAGAGGGTTTAAATATGTCAACTTCAAAAACACAAGTAATGCTGGTGGATGATCACGCCATGATGCGGCATGGTATAGCGATACTTGTCAACATGGAGTCTGATTTAGAAGTATGTGCTGAAGTTGGTGATGGTAGTGAAGCATTGTCACTACTTAAGAAAAAGAAACATGTCGATATTGTTTTGTTAGATGTGACGCTAAAGACAGTACCAGGCTTCGAAGTTATAAAAAGTATGCATATGTTGAACGCTACATTACCGGTGCTTTTTGTTTCTATGCATGATGAAGAAGTCTATGCCGAGCGTGCGCTACAAGTTGGTGCACGTGGTTATATCATGAAGCAGGAAACAGGTGAAGTGTTAATAACTGCTATTCGTGAAGTGTTGAAAGGGAATATTTATCTAAGCGAAAAAATGCATGCAAATCTGCTGAATAAAATGTCAGTTGGACACTCAGAACCTGCACAATTGATTAATACTTTAACGTCAAGTGAATTTGAGATTTTTCATCTGATCGGTTCTGGGCATAGCAGTCAAGAAATCGCCGAACTTCTTAATCGAAGTATCAAAACAATTGAAACACATCGTTTTAACATTCGTACTAAATTAAATTTAAAAGACGGTGCTGATTTAATACGCTATGCTACACGGTGGAATCTGGAAGAACTGAGAAAAGCGATGTTATAGTAAAAATTGCTAAATCTATTCCAATTCGTGTAATGTTCATCTCGGACTCCTTTCTTCTTTGACTGGTTAATGGTTACTCTAGTCTGGCACATTGATGCCGATTAAGGGGGAAGTCCATCTCACTGGGCTAGTATTCTAGTGTCTTCTGCAGCAAAAAACTTTCTGCTGCTACTTCGTAAAATATCCAATCATAATTTTTCAATTAAATGTAATAATACCTGCTAAGCTGTGAATAGTTAGGAAGCTTACATAGCTACATATAAT
>JAHZIU010000271.1 GCA_022601315.1 Betaproteobacteria bacterium | reverse complement strand
GAGAAAGCGCCGCCTTTACCGCCACCACCTTGCATTTGGCGCATAAAGAAAATCCACACGCCTATTAATAGAAGCATTGGGAACCAGGAAATGAAAATGCTCATTAACATAGATGGTTCTTCATCAGGCTTGGCTTCAATGATGACGCCAGACTTCAGTAGATCACTTACCATCCATGGATCAGATGGCGCATAAGTCGTGAACCGCCTTCCGTCTGACTTTGTGCCTCTGAGTGTTCGACCATCAATAACAACTTTAGCAATTCTGCCTTGATTTAATTCGGCAATAAACTGCGAGTATTCCATTGGAACCTGCGCTGGCTGACGTACACTGAATTGGTTGAATACTGTCATTAATACTAGTGCAATCACTAGCCAAATGGCCATGTTCTTCATTAGATTATTCAAAATAACTCCTTGGTTTGCACCTTAATATCTTTGATTTATCATTCTAACCTTATTTTCTGATTTGTAACAGAATGGTTTGTTCAATTTATAGATATATGAATAGCTTTTTTCAGTCTTTACGCTGTAAAATATTCAATTACGCTATAAATTAATTTTTTTTGCCTAATCCAAGCAAATATAACTCATTGCTACGATTACGTGATGCTTTTGGTTTACGAATCAAAACCTTATTAAAACCAGCACGCATCTCTTTAAGAAATTGGTCAAAATCTGTTCCTTGAAACACTTTGACAAGAAAATTTCCGCCATAGTTCAGTGTTTCCATAGCGAATGTTAACGCTAATTCTGCTAAATACATACTTTTAGCTTGATCACTCACTACAATACCACTTATATTAGGTGCCATGTCCGAAATTACAAGATCTAGTACATGCCCATCCAGAAAATTTTTTAATTGATTAAGTGCACTCTCATTTCTAAAGTCATCCTGTATGAATATAACGTCAGGTAGTGGTGCCATATTAAGAATGTCTAAAGCAATCACCTTACCTTTTGTGCCAACTTTGTTGATTGCTACTTGTGACCAGCTTCCTGGTGCGGCCCCTAAATCAACCACCGTTATACCAGATTTTAAGATGTGATCGCGCTCAGAAATTTCAAGTAGTTTATATGCTGCACGTGAACGATAGCCGTCTTTCTTCGCTTGCTTGACGAAAAAATCATTTACATGCTCTTTCATCCATGCTTTGCTGGTTTTAGCATGCTTCATCAGATAGAATTATATTTTACAAGAGGATTTATGTTAACACTTACTGTTATACGCCGGCGTGAACTAAAAGCACAAGCACATTCGATTAATCCAGTAGTAACTATCGGAAAGGTTGGATTATCAGCCAGTGTTATTGAAGAACTGGATCGAGGGCTTTTGAGTCATGAGTTAATTAAAGTCAAAGTACAGCTTGATGATCGAGTTGCCAGAAAAGCTTTATTTGAAGAGGTCTGTGAGCAATTGGACGCGGCACCTGTGCAACACATCGGTAAAATTTTTATTATTTATCGACCCAAGTCAGAGGAAGAAGCTAAGAAACAACAAGCGAAGCTATCTCTTAGAAAGAAACGCGAGCCACGTCGTTCTAAACGTAGTTTCCAAAGTTGATTTTTGATCTAGATATATTTAACATCCAGAATTTCGTATTCACGAATGCCACCGGGTGCCTGAACATCTGCAATATCTCCTTCAAACTTGCCAATTAGGGCACGGGAAATGGGGGAACTGATGGAGATTTTTCCTTCTTTTATGTTGGCTTCATCATCACCGACTATTTGATAAGTAACGACATCGCCACTTTGCAGATCCTCCAATTCTACAGTAGCACCGAATACACACGCGCCATCTGCATCAATGAGTGCTGGGTTGATAATTTGCGCATTGGAAAGCTTACCTTCTAAATCAGCAATGCGTCCTTCAATAAACCCTTGTTTTTCCTTAGCCGCATCATATTCGGCATTTTCCGAAAGATCACCGTGCGAGCGTGCTTCTGCAATCGCTGCAATAACTGCAGGACGTTGAACAGTCTTCATTTCATGTAATTCTTTGCGCAGTGCTTCTGCGCCAACTACGGTTAATGGAATTGTGCTCATTGTAATATTTTGCTCTTCATAATTATCCTATCTCATATGTTAATATGAATGCAGTTTTTGTAGATTATAGGCTTGCAATTCTTGCATATTGGTCATGCCTACACAAGCTGCACGTGCGCCAGCTAGAGTTGTGTAGTATGTTACACTTGCTTGCAGTGCAGCATGACGGATTGAATAAGAATCACGTATTGCACTTCGCTGATTTTTTACCGTATTAATGATTAAATTAATTTCTCCATTTTTAATCATGTCAACAATATGTGGACGTCCTTCTGCTACTTTGTTTATCGTTATGACTTCTATGCCTGCCTCCAATATTGTTGCTGCAGTGCCACGTGTGGCATAAAGTGTGAAGCCTAATTCTGCAAGGTTCCGAGCAATTTCAACTGCTTGCAACTTGTCTGAGCCGCGTACACTGATGAAAATTTTACCAGAAGTTGGTAGTTTGATTTCCGTTGCTAATTGAGATTTGACAAAAGCTTCTGCAAAGCTCTTCCCCATTCCCATAACTTCACCAGTTGATTTCATCTCTGGCCCCAATATCGTATCAACACCAGAAAATTTAATAAAGGGGAATACGGCTTCTTTTACGGAATAATAAGGCGGAAAGATTTCTTGCGTTTTACTTTGGCTAGCCAGTGTTTTGCCAGTCATGCAGCGTGCCGATATTTTAGCCAATTGCTGGCCGGTTGCTTTAGACACAAAAGGTACAGTACGTGATGCTCTGGGATTGACTTCAAGTACATAGACCATATCATCCTGAATAGCAAACTGAACATTCATTAATCCGACTACATTAAGTGCCTTGGCCATGGCTGCTGTTTGACGGCGTAACTCATCCTGAACGGCGGGTTGAAGATTAAACGGTGGTAATGAACAGGCGGAATCCCCAGAATGCACACCGGCTTGTTCAATGTGTTCCATAATACCGCCAATAAGAACGGTTTCCCCATCATGAATAGCGTCAATATCTACTTCGGTGGCATTATTAAGGAAATGATCCAGTAACACGGGTGAGTCATTGGAAACTTTAACAGCTTCACGCATGTAGCGTTCCAGGTCAGATTGCTCATGAACGATTTCCATAGCACGACCACCCAAAACATAGCTGGGCCGTACCACCAGTGGATAACCAATTTCATCGGCAGCAGCCAATGCTGCTTCAGGGTTACGGGCGGTTCTATTTGGTGGTTGCTGCAAACCTAATTGTTGTAACATTTTTTGGAAACGTTCTCGATCTTCGGCGCAATCAATCATGTCTGGGCTGGTACCAATAATTGGCACGCCATTTGCTTCCAGATCACGAGCGAGTTTGAGAGGTGTTTGCCCACCGTACTGGACAATGACGCCGTTTGGTTTTTCGACAGCAACAATTTCGAGGACATCTTCAAGCGTAAGTGGCTCAAAATATAATCGATCTGAAGTATCATAATCAGTGGAAACGGTTTCTGGATTGCAGTTGATCATGATTGTTTCAAAACCATCTTCGCGTAATGCCAATGCAGCATGAACACAACAATAATCAAATTCAATGCCTTGCCCAATACGATTGGGGCCACCACCCAGCACGATAATTTTTTGTTTGCCAGTTGGGTTTGCTTCACATTCGTCATCGTAAGTCGAATACATGTAGGCGGTGCTTGTTGCAAATTCAGCTGCGCAGGTGTCAACTCGTTTATAAACAGGCCGTAGATTGAATTGGTGACGATAAATACGCACCGCAGTTTGCTCTGTATTAAGTAGTTTTGCCAAACGTCGATCAGAAAAACCACTACGTTTCAGTTTGCGTAAGGTATATTTGTCGAGTGTTTCCAGTCTTTTGTTAGTAAGCGACTGTTCTTGTTTGACTAAGTCTTCTACTTGCGCCAAAAACCAATGATCAATATGCGTTAACTGATGAACTTTTTCAATTGTCATGTTGCAACGAAAAGCGTCTGCTACATACCAGATACGTTCCGGGCCTGGATTAGCTAGTTCTGTTCGGATGACTTCCAGACTATCTGTTTTTTCATCCAAGCCATCAGAGCCGGTTTCCAATCCTCGTAAGGCTTTTTGAAATGACTCCTGGAAGGTGCGACCAATGGCCATTACTTCCCCGACAGATTTCATTTGTGTGGTCAGGCGGTCATTAGTTTGCGGGAATTTCTCAAACGCAAAACGGGGAATTTTAGTAACAACATAATCAATTGTCGGTTCAAATGATGCTGGGGTAACACCACCAGTAATATCATTATCGAGTTCATTGAGCGTATAACCAACGGCGAGTTTGGCTGCTATTTTAGCAATCGGGAAGCCTGTTGCTTTTGAGGCTAATGCTGAGGAGCGTGATACACGTGGATTCATTTCAATGATCAGCATACGCCCATCATTTGGATTAATTGCAAACTGTACATTAGAACCACCTGTTTCCACACCGATTTCGCGTAGAATCGCGATTGATGCATTACGCATCAATTGGTATTCCTTATCAGTTAATGTTTGTGCAGGAGCGACTGTGATTGAATCACCTGTGTGAACGCCCATGGCATCAACATTTTCGATCGCGCAGATAATAATGCAATTATCCTGTTTATCTCGCACGACTTCCATCTCAAACTCTTTCCAACCGATGACGGATTCTTCAATTAATAATTCCTTAGTTGGAGAGGCATCCAATCCACGTTCACATATATCCAGAAACTCCTCGCGGTTGTACGCAATACCGCCGCCACTACCTCCCATTGTGAAGGATGGACGAATGATAACCGGATAACCAACCATAGCTTGGACTTGCAGTGCTTCTTCCATACTATGCGCTACTGCAGAGCGTGCGGAGTTCAGTCCAATCCGAGACATGGCTTGCTTAAATTTTTCACGGTCCTCCGCTTTGTCAATGGCTTCACGGGATGCGCCTATAAGCTCAACACCATATGTCTCAAGCACACCATGTTTCACGAGGTCTAACGCACAGTTCAAAGCTGTTTGCCCACCCATGGTGGGGAGCAGCGCTTCGGGGCGCTCAATCGTTATGATTTTTTCTACCATTTTCCAGGTAATTGGCTCTATATAAGTTGCATCAGCCATTTCCGGGTCAGTCATAATAGTAGCTGGGTTTGAGTTAACCAGGATGATTCGGTAACCTTCCTCGCGTAGTGCTTTGCAAGCCTGCACACCGGAATAATCAAACTCACACGCCTGGCCGATAATAATAGGGCCAGCACCAATTATAAGAATGGATTTTATGTCGGTACGTTTAGGCATACACTTTTAAATAGAAAAATTTGGTATTAAGTAAGTTGGTTTTTTTTATGCTTTTTATACTTCAGATTGATTCTTATAGCGTTGCATGGTTTCAATAAAGCGATCAAAAAGATAATCTATTTCCTGAGGGCCAGGGCTGGCTTCAGGGTGACCTTGGAAGCAAAATGCAGGCCTGTCTAACAACTCAAACCCTTGTAGACTGCCGTCAAATAGTGATATATGTGTTATACGTACATTTTCAGGTAAGGTTTCCGCATCAACAGCGAAGCCATGGTTCTGACTGGTAATAAAAACTTTTTTACTGTCAACGTCCTGTACCGGATGATTAGCACCATGATGTCCAAATTTCATCTTGATAGTTCGTGCGCCACAGGCTAGTCCCATCAATTGATGGCCTAAGCAGATGCCAAATAGAGGAATTTTTCTGTCTAGTAGTGCTTTGGTTGCAGTAATAGCATAGTCGCAGGGTTCAGGATCACCTGGGCCATTAGACAGAAAAACACCATCAGGCTGCGCGTCAAGAATTTCATTGACAGAGGTTTGTGCAGGGAAAACAGTTACTTTGCAACCTCGTTGCGAAAGTTTACGCAAAATATTACGTTTGATGCCAAAATCAAATGCTGCTACATGGTAGTGAGGTGAGGGATGAATTTGATAACCAGATTCTAATGACCATTCACCCTCATTCCATTCATAAGGCTGGTGACAACTGATGGTTTTTGCTAAATCCATGCCGGCTAGACCAGGAAATGATTTTGCGCATTGTAGAGCTTTTTCTTCGTCAATATTACCTGTCATAATACAACCAGATTGTGCGCCTTGTTCCCGTAAAATACGCGTGAGTTTACGAGTGTCAATTTCAGCAATTGCTACAACTTTTTGTTCTTTTAAGAAATTAGTCAGTGTTTGAGTTTGTCGTTGATTGCTGGAAACCAATGGAAGATCACGTATTACAAGACCGGTAGCATAGACTTTATCGAGGTTCCCAGACTCAAAATCTTCTGGATTTATTCCGGTGTTGCCAATATGAGGATAGGTTAATGTGATAATTTGTTGGCAATAGGATGGGTCTGTCAAGATTTCCTGATATCCAGTCATTGCTGTGTTAAATGCAACTTCACCAATACCAACACCTTCTGCACCAATAGATACACCATAAAAAATAGCTCCGTCAGCAAGTGCGAGGATGGCGTGAGGGTGTTGTGACACGAAGAACTCCTTGATGCTAACGCTAGATATGGAAATGGGATCGATGTGTATCAATACCCCTGCATTCGAGTGTGAAATTATACGTGAAAAAGAATTCTGTTTGTACGAAAATGTTTTTTAGGCTTATGTCTAAAATAAGGATAAAAATCAGATTTGGAGTGACAGTTTATTTATACACCTGTACTCTATAAACAAGTACTCATTTGTGTTCAGAAATTAAATTGTAATGATAAAATTAATTGCTTCTGGTTGAGATAATATTTTTTCTTTAATGGGATGACCACATTGAGAAGTATTAAAAGCAAGATTATAGTTTTTGCTATTTTAGCAACGCTTATTCCATCATTGGGGCTAGGTTTGTTGTTATTTCAACAAAATGAAACAATGATCAGTGATAGTGTGACGCGTGAATTACGAACATTGGCGAAGCATGCCAGTCGAGAATTAGATTTATGGGTAAATGAGCATTTTTACGCGGCGCGGGCGTTGTCAACTGCAAACATCATTGTCAATGCGTTATCAGTAACCTCACGATCTGAAGTGAGTGATCATGAAGAGAACGATCAAGCTTTGGCGCATTATCTGCGCTCAGTACATGAAAGGCTGGATACAATGTTAGAACTTACTGTGCTAGATGCAGAAGGAGATATGGTTGCTAGCAGTGTAATAGAGCCGTCTGTAATGAATTTTTCATTTGATTGGTCTCAAGATAATGTGTTGACACAGGGTTTTGTGGCATCTCCACCCCGCTGGAGTACGCAACACGAAACTGCGTTGTTAAATATTGCGGTTCCGATATTGTCATTGGATAATTTTGTGCTGGGCGCACTGGTCATTGCATTGGATTTACATACAATACAAACTGCTTTGAAAGATGCAAAAAAAAATCCACTAAGTGAAGTGCTGTTAATTAATCCAGATGGTCGTGTAATGTTAGCAAGTCATGTTGAGGCCGTGAATGTTTTGTCATTGGATACTGAAATACTTGAGCGTTTGCAAAAGCAAACTGGACAAACGTTGGTCTTTGATGGCGTTATGCAACAGCAAGTAATCGGGTTGGCTTATTTGTCTGAAATGTTGCCAATTACCATAGTCGCCGAAAGAAACCGTAAAGATGTTTATGCGGCTTGGATTAAACAACGTAATTTGTTTATTGTTCAGGTTGGCATATTACTTCTAATTATTGCAATTGTAGCAATTCGGCTGGCCCATTCTATCGTTGTCCCTTTACAGCGGCTAGTTGACGCAACTCAGCAAATCGTCAAAGGTGATCTGGAAGTGCGGCTTACGGTTTTACAAAAAGATGAGCTTGGTCGATTGACTCAGATGTTTAATCATATGGCTGATAAGCTTCGACAAAATCAGTCTGAAATTGAAGTAGCCAATCAAACCATGATGCAAAAGAATCAGTTGCTGGAAAAATTATCGATAACTGATGGGCTTACTGGTCTTTATAATCGAAGTAAATTGAGTTTGATTCTTAATGATCAGCTTGAGAGATTTAAACGTAATAAACGCCCTTTTGTTATGCTAATGATGGATGTAGATTACTTCAAGCATTTAAATGATAGCCTTGGTCATGTTGCTGGAGATGAAATTTTGGTAGCTGTTGCTAAAGCGTTGAACAATTCCATTCGCAGTGTGGATTTTGCTGCACGTTATGGTGGTGATGAGTTTCTTGTTGTTTTGACCGAGACAACAGTAGAACAGGCACTAAGTACAGCTGAGCGTATTCGCTCTCAAGTGGCTAAGATTCATTGTAATGCTATTGGAGAAACGGTTAAAGTAGCACTGAGTATAGGTATTATAGAGTGTGAATCTAGTGATACAACACAAACTATTCTTTTGTCTCGTGTTGATAGTGCACTCTATGAAGCAAAGCGAGCAGGACGTGACCAAGTTTACTGTATAAAGCCACGCAGCATTAAAAAATTGCATTAACTATTAGTATTTTTCCCGGTTATTGGCTCTAAATAAACATTCAATGATTGTTATATATCTGAGATTCTATTAAGGAATTATGTACCCACCCTTGTTCTTCCTCCTCTGTTAATACTAGTAACCAGTTGTAATGATATGCATTTGCAGTCAAGAGGGTGTTTTTTGTGAGTTCACGAATTATTGCTGAATTGGCGTTTGGATTTTGGCGTAAATTCGCATTAGTGTT